>CAMAEX010000052.1:0-9738 GCA_945832065.1 uncultured Clostridia bacterium
GGTATCGCAATTAAAATGCGCGTTGCACATTTTAATTGGTGATTGGTATAAAAAAAGAAAAAAGCTTCCGATCTCCCCACGGAAATCGGAAGCTTTTTTGTACCCCTGTAGGGCGGGGACATGTCCCCGCCGCGTGTAGGAACCAACGATTACGCACAACCTTCCTCACCGTGTCATTGCGAGACCGGTGCGCACACCGGTCGTGGCAATCTCCGGCTGTAGGTTTGTACGCACTTGCTACTTCCTGCACAAGATTGCCACGTCGCTGCGCTCCTCGCAATGACATATAAAAAGTCCTGTTCGTTTTTTAATCGTGCGCAGCACACCTCAGTCATTCACCCTTAGTCCTTAGTTCTTAGCCCTTAATTCTAAGCCCTTAGTCAAAACAAGCGTCACAGGCTACCGTTCACTTATGATATCTTGTGCCGGCTTGAATGGTTTCGGCGCGGTAGAGCTGTTCGACTGCCATCACCCGCACGAAATGGTGGGGAAAGGTCATCGGCCCGAAGGAGAGGCGCAGATCCGCAAGCCGCTTGATCTCCGGGTCAATACCAAAGGACGAGCCGATCAAAAAGCACGCCGCGCTCTTGCCCTCTAACTTGATGCTTTTGAGCTTTTCCGCAAACGCCTCCGAAGAAAGCTCCTTTCCCTCGGGCGTCAAAACACAGAACCACGCGCCCTTTGGGATATTCCCGCGGATGAGCGCCGCCTCCTTTGCCAAGCCCGCAGCGATCTCGGCGGGGTTCGGATTCTCCGGCAGGCGCGTCTCTGCAAGCTCCACCAGACGGAAATTGCAGTACGCCCCGAGGCGCTTGGCATATTCGTCCACGGCACTTTGGTAGAATTTCTCCTTGTTTTTTCCGACGGTCAGCAAGGTCATGGAAAACATGGCAGTCTCCTTTTCAGCGCAGGAAGCCCTCTAAGATCTTCTGCTCCGCCTCCTCGGCGGTGAGACCGAGGGTCATCAGCTTCAAGATCTGTTCCCCCGCGATCCTGCCGATCGCCGCCTCATGGATGAGGCTGGCGTCCACATGGTTGCATGTGATCTCCGGGATCGCGCGCACCTTTGCCTTTCCCATGATGATCGCGTCGCACTGCACATGCCCAAAGCACTTCTCGTCCCCCTCGACGCGGGGATAGAAAATTTGTGACGATTCATCCTGCGCCACCGAGCGGGAGACCACCTGCGCCTTGCTGTCCACACCCCGCAGGAATACATCCATTTCACTTACGGCGTGCTGGTCAGCGTGCGTGAGCAGGTTTTCGCGGATGATGATCTCACTGTTCGCGCCGCGGCACTCCGCCTTGGTGTAACGCTTCGTATCGTCCACACCGCGAATTTGGCTCGTCTCAAGGGTAACGGACGCGCCCTCCTCCAAATAGAGGATGGTCTGCGGATTGAGGATGCGTTTGCCGCCGCCCTCGCCCTCGCCGTAGTGCTTCTCAATGTATTTTACCCGGGCGTTTTTGCCGACATAGAAGGTATGGATGCCGTCATGCTCGCTGTCGCAGCTTCCACAGTTGTGAATGCCGCAGCCGGCGACAATGGTCACATCCGCGCCCTCGCCCACAAAAAAGTCGTTATACACCATATCGTGAAAGCCCGATTTCGTCAGCACAACGGGAATATGCACGGATTCGTGCTTCGTGAAGGGCGCAATGCGGATGTCAATGCCGTCCTTGTCGGTCTTGGACTCGATGACGATATGCTCCGTGTTGCGGCGGAACGCCTTCGTGCCGTCGGAGCGGATGTTGACCGCGCCCTCGCCCGTGCCCTTCATGTCCGCGACGATGGAGAGGATCTTTTCCTGTATCTCGTTCAGCATTTGCCGTTCACCTCCAACAAATTGCAGCCTGCAACGGTGTCCGCCATAATGCGCGGGTAAATCTCCTCCACACTGCCGCGGGCGCTGACAACGCCGTTTGCGACCAAAACGATCTCGTCGGCAAGGCGAATGATGCGCTCCTGATGGGAGATGATGAGGATGGTCGCCTCTTTTTTGTCGTGGATCTCGCGGAAAGTGTCGGTCAGCCGCGCAAAGGACCACAGATCAATGCCTGCCTCCGGCTCGTCAAAGATCATCAGACCGCTTTTCCGCGCAAGGACGGTGGCGATCTCAATACGCTTGACCTCGCCGCCGGAGAGGGAGGTGTCCACATCCCGGTCAATATAGTCCCGGGCACACAGTCCCACCTTGGTCAGATAGGAGCAGGCATCGTCGTGGCGCATTTTTTTGCCTGCGGCGACATCCAAAAGGTCGCGCACCTTCATGCCCTTGAAGCGCGGCGGCTGTTGGAAGCCGTAGGAGATGCCCCGTTTTGCGCGTTCGGTCACGGAAAGCTCGGTAATGTCCTCGCCGTTCCAAAGAATTTTGCCTGAGGTGGCGGGGTTGATTCCCATGATGGCGCGGGCAAGGCTGGTCTTTCCGCCGCCGTTCGGCCCGGTAACGACAATAAATTTTTTGTCCTCCACGGTCAGGGAGATATCGCGCAGAATGTCGATCCCGCCGGACTCGCCCTCAACATGGTAGGAGAGTTTTTGAATTTCTAACATAGTAATTCCTCTTTCACAATAAAAAGCCCTTGTAGGGCGGGGACATGTCCCCGCCGTGTCAGCTACGATACGATGTGCAATCTCATAACTCCGTGGGGATGCCGCTTTGCGGTTCGCTGGGACATTTCCCCGACCCACAGGAGCATTTTGCAGGCATGCTTCTATTCCGCAATATGAAAAAACTCATGCACGGGCAGCCATGCCAAAAGCACACGGCGCACTTCCTCGGCAAGCGCCGGAGAATACAGCAGCTCGTCCGGCGGGCAGTCGCGGATCGCCATAAAGTTTTTCAGCCCAAAATAGGGCGCAAGACGCGGATCGGCGCAGGGCTTCGGGCGTTTGTAAGGATCGCCGCCGAGTTGAATGCCGCTCTCCTTCTCCGCTTTCTGCACAAGCGATAGAAATTGATCCGCACGGTCCGTCATTTTGATACGGATCGCGTCTGCCGCAGCCGCCTTCGGATACGCCAGCAGGAAGCCGTAACGATAGCCCTCCGGGCGCACCTCAAAACAAAGGCACGGACGTTCCAGCCACGGATTTCCATCCCTGCGCAGGCAGAACCACAGGCTGTCCTTATAAAAGGTGGTCGGATGCATCCGCATATCACGGTAAATGCGCGAAAGGTGCATCCGCAGCCCCTCCGCCTCAGAGAACGCCGCGCCGACCTCCTCCGAGAGCGCCTTCATCGGCTCGTAGAGATAGGTCTGATATTCCTGCTTGTGGGCGTTGAACCAATCGCGATTGTTATTAAACCGAATACCCCAGAGAAAGTCCATCGTCTCCGGCGAAAAACCTTGAAACATAAAAAATGCTCCTGTTTATATAAATGGGTTTCTGTAATGTTTTTTATTGACAGTGAATGGTGAATCGTGAAACTATCCTCTGTATTTTATGGTTATTTGTTACCCTCATAGCAGAGTAACTGCCTACACAAGATTGCACCCGCAAGGGGTATGCCGCATCCGTAACGCTCGTTCCTCGCGAACGGCTGCGCTACCGCGTCGCTGCGCTCCTCGCAATGACAGAAAAGGCTACCCTAATCTGTCATTGTGAGACCAGTGCGCACACTGGTCGTGGCAATCTCCGGTAGAAACCGTACCAAACTGCAAGAAACAGTAAAAGCCACAGTGACAAGCCTTTCACTGTTCACGAAACCCATCATACTACCGTTTCTTCGCCAATGGTGTTGAGCGCTCCTGCAAAGTATTCAGCGTCAGAATGATCTGATTCGACACGAGCCAGCCGCGTTCGGTCAAACGCCAGCGGTCGTTTTCATACACCGCATAGCCCTTCTCCTCAAAGAGTTTCATCGCCTTTTCCAGCGGGGCGAAGGGCATTAAATACTGCCGCTCATATTCCTCGGCGCTGATGCCGTCGCTTGTGCGCAGGCGCAGCATGACATACTCGCCTGCCCGTTCCCGTGCGGGGATCGTCTCACACTCGCTCAGAACGGTCTCCTTTTTTGCAATGCCCTGCATATACCCATGCAGATCGCGCAGGATGGTAAAGCGTTTTCCGGCGAAGTCGGAGGCGGCGGTGGGACCGAAGCCGAGATATTCCCCGCCCGTCCAGTATTTCAGATTGTGCTTGGACGCAAAGCCCTTTTTGCCAAAATTGGAGATCTCATAATGCTCATAGCCGTAATCCCGCAGAAGGTCGGAGGCGGCAAGATACATATCCGCCTGCGTGTCATCGTCGGGCAGGTTTGCCAGCTCCTTATAGCTCCAAAGCGGCGTACCCTCCTCCACCTTCAGCGCATAGCACGAGATATGCTCCGGACGCAGACCGACGATGCGCAGCACCGTCTCCTTCCACGCCGACAGCGTCTGATTCGGCAAACCGTACATCAAATCAAGGGAAATATTGCCGAAGCCCGCCTGCCGCGCAAGGGTCAGTGCCTGCTTTGCCTGATGGAAGTTGTGGGGTCTGCCCAGCTTTTTCAGCATCTCGTCATCGTCGGACTGCACACCGATGGAAATGCGGTTGAAGCCCGCGCGGACAAGCTTTTTCATGGATTGCAGCGTCACGCTGTCGGGATTTGCCTCCAGCGTGATCTCCGCTTCCACGCTCAGGCGAAAGCTCTTGTGGATCTCGTCGAGGATCTTTTCCAGATTTTCCGCGCCGAAAAAGCTCGGTGTACCGCCGCCGAAATAGACCGTATCGACCAAATACTCCGGCGCAAGTCTGCCCGCCTCGCGGATATGGTCGGCGAGCGCCTGCAGATAGTCGTCCGTCACGCGGCGGTCGCGGCTGCCGCCGATGGAGTAAAAGTCGCAGTATTCACATTTGCTCTTGCAGAACGGAATATGGATATAGATGCCGAGGCGTTTCTCCTCCGTCTTACTTTTCGTCAGAAAAAAAGCCATATTACTTGCCCTCTAAGCGCTCGGTGATGAACTTGCGGAAATCCTCCGCGCTGCCGATGGTGAAGCCGTCCTTCGCGACGAAGAACCACTGCTGCTTGCTGCGGCGCAAAAGGAACAGATGCTCGCTTTCCCGCAGCTCACTGAGATCGGAATAGCCCTGCACATTGACGGAATCGTCCTCCTTGACGCTTTGCGCGAGGGAGTATTCATAAAATTCCGTGGTCAGGTGCAGCTCCTTACTGCCGAAGGATTTTAGAATGGATGCCTCCCAGCGTTCCAGCGCCTTTTTCGGCATGGTGATCTGGCTGTAGATCAGATAGACGATCACAAGGACACAAAGCAAAACCATCATCAGCCCCATCGTCGTTCTGTTTACAACATATTGCCAGATCAGCAGACCCAACGCCACCACGACCAGCGCGATGCAGCCGTAGCTGACAAATTTTGCATTCTTCGACGCGACCGTTTCGGAAGCCTCCTGTTGGATGGCGGCGTTGATTACGGTATTTGCAGAAAACTTGGGCGGATCGAGCGCAGGAACTTCTTCCTCCTCGATCTCGGTCACTTCAAGCTCCTCTGCACGAATTTCTTCCTGATCCATAGGGTTCTCCTTTCGGAATAAAGTGTTTGATTACAATAAAACCTCTGTCGGGCGGGGACATGTCCCCGCCCTACATGGGCGCTTACTCCGCCGGTTCCGTCTCCTCCGCGCTGTCGGTGCGTTGGATGGCGATCACACGGTTGCCGTCTTCGATACGCATGATGATCACACCCTGCGTATCTCTGCCGTAGACGCTGATATTATCGACCGTCGTGCGCAGAACGATACCGCCGGACTCGATCAGCAGAATGTCGTCCTTTTCGCCAACAACCACCGCACCCGCGACCGCGCCGGTCTTCTCGGTGAGACGGTAGTTCTTCATACCCTTGCCGCCGCGGCTCTGCACCTCGTCACCCCGCAGATAGCTCTCCACCGGGGTGCGCTTGCCGTAGCCGTTCTCCGTCACGGTCAGCAGGGTCTTGCCCGCCTCCGCGACCGCCGCGCCGACCACCGCGTCGTCCGCGCCCAGGCGAATGCCGCGCACACCCGTCGCCATTCTGCCCATACAGCGTACATCCGTCTCGTTGAAGCAGATCGCCATGCCGCGCCGTGTGGCAAGCAGGAGATTGTCATTTCCCGTCGTTTTCATCACGGCGATCAGCTCGTCGCCCTCGTCAAGGCTTAAAACGCGGATGCCCGCCTTGCGCGCGGTGTAGATTTCGGACATCTGCATCCGCTTGACTGTACCCTGACGGGTGACCATCGAGATAAACTCATCCTCCGCAAAATCACGGGTGAGCAGCATTGCGGTCACACGCTCGTCCTGCTCCAAGGGCAAAATGTTCGCGATATGGGTGCCGCGGGCGGTGCGCCCCGCCTCGGGAATGAGATAGCCCTTGCGGCGATGGACACGCCCCATATTCGTAAAGAACAGGAGGTAGTCGTGCGTCGAGGCAATGAAGAGATTCTTGATATAATCCTCCTCCCGCAGACTCTGACCGGACACGCCTCTGCCGCCGCGCTTCTGGCTGCGGTAGGTATCCACCGGCAGACGCTTGATGTAGCCGCCTTCGGAGAGGGTGTAGCAGCAGTCCTCCTCCTCAATGAGGTCCTCGTCGTCGATCTCGTCCTCCACATCCACAATCTCCGTGCGCCGTGCGTCGCCGTACTTGTCGCGGATGGCAGTCAGCTCGTCGCGGACGATGCCCTTGACCAGCTCCATATCGCACAAAACCTTCTGATAATAGGCGATTTTCTCCTCCAACTCGTGATATTCGGCAAGCAGCTTGTCCTTTTCCAGCCCTTGCAGACGCTTGAGCTGCATGTCCAAGATTGCCTGCGCCTGAATTTCGCTCAGTCCGAAGCGCTCCATCAACCGCTCCTTCGCGTCGTCATAGGCGGAGCGGATGATGCGGATGACCTCGTCAATGTTGTCCTGCGCGATGAGCAAGCCCTCTAACAGATGGGCGCGCTCCTGCGCTTTTTTGAGATCGTAGCGCGTGCGGCGGATGACGACCTCCTCCTGATGGGCGAGATATTCGTCTATTATTTCCCGTAGAGAAAGCACCTTCGGCTGGCTCTGATTCTTTACCAGCGCAAGCATATTGACCGCGAAGGTGGACTGCATCTGGGTCTGCGCAAACAGGCGGTTCAAAACGACCTGCGCATTTGCCTCGCGCTTCAGCTCAATGACAATGCGCATACCGTTGCGGTCGGACTCGTCGCGGATGTCGGAAATGCCCTCCAAACGCTTTTCATTGACCTGATCCGCCATGTTTTTGATGAGCATGCGCTTGTTCACCTGATAGGGGATCTCTGTGACGATAATGCGCTGACGATTCTGTCCAAATTCCTCCAGCTCCGTGCGGGCGCGCATGGTGATGCGACCCTTGCCGGTGGCGTAAGCGCTGCGGATACCCGACCGACCGAGGATCAAGCCCTTCGTCGGGAAGTCGGGACCCGTGATATGCTCCATCAGATCGTATAAGCCGGCTTCGGGATTTTCCAGCACACAGAGGCAGGCGTTAATGACCTCCGTGAGATTATGGGGCGGAATATTCGTCGCCATACCGACCGCGATACCCGAAGAGCCGTTGACAAGCAAGTTTGGGAAGCGGCTGGGCAGCACGCGCGGCTCCTTGCGCGTCTCGTCGAAGTTGGGATCCCAATCGACGGTATCCTTTTCGAGATCGCGGAGCATTTCATTTGAAATTTTGGACAGACGTGCCTCCGTATAACGGTAAGCCGCGGGAGGATCGCCGTCCACGGAGCCGAAGTTGCCGTGTCCGTCCACGAGCATATAGCGCATGGAAAAGTCCTGCGCCAAACGCACGAGAGCGTCATAAACGGACGCGTCGCCGTGGGGATGGTAACGGCCCAAGACATCGCCGACGCAGGTCGCGGATTTCTTAAACGGCTTATCCGAGGTCAGATTATCCTCATACATTGCATACAGAATACGCCGATGCACGGGCTTCAAGCCGTCGCGCACATCGGGTAAAGCACGACCGATGATAACGGACATGGCGTATTCCATATAACTGGTTTTCATCTCATGTACAAGCTCGCTGGTCACGATCGCCTGATTTGGGAACATAATATCCTCGGGCTTGTAATCCTTCTTATGTGCCAAGGTGTTTCCTCCTTGATTTAGTTTACGCGTGTTGATTGATATAAAACGAATTGCCTTTCCGTGTCATTGCGAGGAGCGAAGCGACGCGGTAGCGCAGCCGTTCGCGAGGAACGAGCGTTACGGATGCGGCGTGCCCCTTGCGGGTATTGCGGGTATTGCGGGTGCAATCTTATGCAGGAACTACCAAGTGCGTACAAAGACTATAGCTTGAGATTGCCACGACCAGTGTGCGCACTGGTCTCGCAATGACAAATTAGGGTAGCCTCCCCGTGTCATTGCGAGGAGCGAAGCGACGCGGCAATCTATTCCCAGTTTAACGACAAATCCTCCCATTTTGGATTCATTGTTTCAACTAAAGAATTTTTCCTTGCACGAGACCAACTTTTAATCTGCTTTTCCCGTCCAATCGCAGCTTTGACATCGGTTGTTGTCTCAAAATACACTAATTTATGCACATGGTAACGCTTTGTAAAACCATCTGCAAGTTCATGCTTATGTTCATATAATCTTCATTGCAGATTATTTGTCACGCCGACATATAAAACGGAATTCGATCTGTTTGTCAAAAAATAAACATAGTACTGCATTACTTACTCTTAATTTAAATTGCCACACCCGGTGTGCGCACTGGATTCGCAATGACATAATCGTTAGCCCATTTTTTAATAATCCAAATTCACGACATATCTGGCGTTCTGCTCGATGAACTCTTTTCTCGGTTCGACCTTTTCGCCCATGAGGAGCGTAAAAATCTCGTCGGCTTTAATGGCATCCTCCAAGCGAATTTGCTTCAGCGTGCGGCGCTCGGGGTCCATGGTCGTCTCCCACAGCTCGTGGGGGTTCATTTCGCCCAAGCCCTTAAACCGCGCGATATCGACCTTCGCGTTCGGATTATCTGCCCGCAGCTCCGCCGAGACACGGTCGCGTTCTTCATCCGAAAACGCCACTTTCGTTGTCTTGCCTCGGGTCAGCTTATACAGCGGCGGGATCGCGGAATAGACATAGCCATTCTCGATCAGCGGACGCATATAGCGGAAGAAGAAGGTCAAAAGCAGCGTACGGATATGGCTGCCGTCCACATCGGCATCCGCCATAATGACGATCTTATGATAGCGCAGCTTTTCCAAATGGAATTCCTCGCCGATGCCCGCGCCGAGGGCGGTAATGACCGGCTGCAGCTTGTCGTTGCCGATGACCTTGTCCTCGCGAACCTTTTCGACATTCAGCATTTTGCCCCAGAGCGGCAAGATCGCCTGAAAGCGCGAATCTCTGCCCTGCGTCGCGGAGCCGCCTGCGGAGTCGCCCTCGACGATGTAGATTTCGGTCAGGGAGGGGTCTGTCTCGTTGCAGTCGCGCAGCTTGTCCGGCATCGCGGCGCCGCCCAGCGCGGTCTTTCTGCGGATACTCTCCCGCGCCTTTCTTGCCGCCTCACGGGCACGGTTTGCCGTCATTGCCTTTTCGAGGATGATCTTCGCCACGGCGGGATGCTCCTCGAAATAGATCGTCAACTGCTCATTGACGATGGAATCCACCAGTGTGCGAATATAGGCGTTGCCTAACTTTGCTTTGGTCTGCCCCTCAAACTGCGCATCCGTCAGCTTGACGGAGATCACCGCCGTCAGACCCTCGCGGCAGTCCTCGCCGG
>CAMAEX010000053.1:0-9728 GCA_945832065.1 uncultured Clostridia bacterium
ATGCGGACGGCGTTTTGCATATTGATGCCGCTGCCGATGCCGCCTGCCACATAGACCGCCTCCAGAACGCTCTCGTCCATGTCCATGGCGGACAGCAGAGTGTCGATCGCGGAATAGATCGCACCCTTGGCACGGATGAAATTCACGATATCGACTTCATTCAGCGCGACCTCTCTGCCCGTGGCAGATTCTGTGGGTGTGGCGAGGATATAACGCCCGCAGCCGTGGCGGTCATGGGCGACTCTTGCACCTTCGCGGACAAATATGCCCTTGGAATTGATGATGCCGCAGCGGAACAGCTCCGCGATCAGGTCGATGATGCCGCTGCCGCAGAGTCCGACCGGCTTCTGTCCGGCTTCTCCGATGATGCCGAGGGTCGGCTCCATGGTGGTCTCGTCGATGGTGACGGATTCGATCGCCCCGTCCGTGGCGCGCATGCCGCAGGAGATGTCGCCGCCCTCAAAGGCGGGACCTGCCGAGCAGGCACAGGAGACGAGGAAATCGCGGTTGCCGAAGACGATCTCGCCGTTGGTGCCCAGGTCGATGAACAGAGAAAGCGCGTCTCTGTCCCAGAGCATCGCGGCGAAGGCGCCCGCCGTGATGTCGCCGCCCACATAGGAGCCGATGTTCGGCGCGATGCGCACGGCGGCGTTGGGATGGGCAGGCAGACCGATGTCCTGCGCCTTGAGGGCTTCATAGTGGAAGAACGCGGGAATATAGGGTTCGGTGCGGACGGGGTCTGCGTCCACGCCCAGGAGCAGGTGGTTCATCGTCGTGTTGGAGGCGACTGCCATGCGGTAGATCCGCGTCGCGGGAACGCCTGCCTGCTGACACAGGGCGGCAATGAGGGGGACAAGGGTCTCCTTGATGATCGCGTCCTGCAGCTTCTTCCTGCCGCCGGTCTTGCCCTGCTCGATGATACGGTTGATGACATCCGCACCGTAGCGGATCTGTCCGTTGCCGCCGGAGGCTTTTGCCAGAAGGCGGCCGTCCTTCAGGTCAAACAGGACGGCGGAGACGGTGGTGGTGCCGATGTCGATGCCGACACCGCAGAGGGGGCGCGTGTCGTTCTGCCCGGTGATGTCATAGATCAGGAATTGATTGCCCTTGCGCTCACCAATCACGCGAATCGAGAAATCGTTCTCCCGCAGCACGGAGGGCAGTTGGCGCATCGGGTAGAAGGGCAGCTCAATCTCCCCGCCGACCTTTTCGGCAAGGGCGCGGGTCAGTCGCTCGTTGTCGGGCATGGTGTCGTCCAGCGTGGGCGCGTCGAGGGTCAGATCGACCGTCTCAAAGGCGTTTTTCAGCTCGACACCCGCAGCGCGAACACCGGAGAGGAGGTTTTCGAAAATTTCGATCTCCTTGCGGCTGGAAAGGTCGGCGGTCTTCATGCGGCTGCGGTAGGCGGAGGCGATGTCGGGCACCAATACGCTCAGGTCAGACAGGGGCTTGGTGCAGCAGGACAGCCGCCAGCCCTCGGCGTACTCCTCGTCGGAGATGTGGGAGGTCTGCAAGCCGGAAACCTCACCGGTAAGCAGCTTGACACGGCACTTGCCGCAGGAGCCGTTGCCGGAGCAGGGCGCGTCGATGGCGACATTCGCCTTGCGCGCAGCATCGAGGATCGTCTCCTCAGGGGAAGCGGCGATGACGACAGTATCCTCGGAATTTTCAAAACGGAAGGTGATCTCAAACATGGTGTATCTCGACTTTCTTTATTCTGTGAATGGTGAATCGTGAATAGGTAGCGGTCTGTGGGAAGCTGTAGCGCACGGCATCCATGACGCGCCTGTGGGCGGACTTTTTGGCTAAGGGCTAAGAGTGAATGGTGAAGGACTGTGGTGTGCTTCGCACGGATTTTGAATTTTGATATACCTGATTTGACAGCCGGTACGAAGGAACGAATCGGTATGCAGTCGATAGTTCCTGCACGAGATTGCCACGGCGCGTTGCGCCTCGCAATGACATGGGAAGGGAGTTTGTACGGAGTCGGGAGTTCCTACACGCGGCTTATGACATGTCCCCGCCATACAGAGGAATTCCTGACAAAACAGGGGAGGCTGCCCTCCTTGTCATTGCGAAGCCGGTGCGCACACCGGCTGTGGCAATCTCCGGCTGTAGGATTGTACGCACTTGTACTTCCTGCACCGGCGCGCCGGGGTCGTTAGCGCAGCCGTTCGCGACGAAGGAGCGTTACGGATGCGGCATACCCCGTGCGGGTGCGCGCCCTACGGTGAGGGTGCGATTTACGGCTGCATATAGAGCTTTATGTCAAAATGGAACATCTGCAATGGGAATTCATAGTATAACAGGGGGTAATTGCATGAAAAACTGGAAGAAATGGGCAAAGGCGGCGGCGATCAGAGCCGTCAAGACCGTTGCGCAGACGGCGGTCGGCGTGATCGGTGCGAGCGCGATGATCTCGGAGGTCAACTGGCTGACCGTCGTATCGGCGGCGGGGCTGGCGGGTGTCGTCAGTCTGCTGACCAGTATCGCGGGACTGCCGGAGTGCAAGGAGGATTAATTCATGGGACACAAAATTTTCATTTCGCCGTCCGATCAGAATCGGAACACCTACGCATCGGGCAATACCGCCGAGGATATCCAGTGCGGCAAGATTGCAATTGCGACGAAATCGGCGCTCGAGCGGTGCGGGTTTGAGGTTAAGTTGGTTCAGTACGCGACGATGGCAGAAAAATGCGCGGCGTCCGACGCATTCGGCGCAGAACTGCACGTTCCGATCCACAGCAACGCATTTAATGCAAACGTGACCGGCACGCGCATCTTCTACGGCGTTGACGGGAGCGCGGGACACAAGGCAGCGAAAGCTATTCTCGCGCGGCTCGGGTCCGTCACACCCGGCGCGCCCGACATGGTGCAGGCGTATCCGCAGCTCTATGAAATCCGCACGCCAAAAGCGCCGACCGCATACATCGAAGCAGATTTCCACGACGTTGCGGCGGTCGCAGACTGGATCATCGACAACACTGCTGTAATCGGCGAGGCGATCTGCCATGGCGTCTGCGATTACTTCGGCGTGGCCTACGCCGCTGAGGAAAAGGAGGACAACGAAATGCGATACAACACTTTGGGCGATATCAAGGCGGACAAGAACAACGCGCCCTATTACTTGCCGACCATCGAGAAACTGATGGCAAAGGGCATCCTGCGCGGCAAGGGCGGCGAGGGTGACGAAACCATCCTCGACCTGGGCGAGGACGCGGTGCGGCTGCTGGTCATCCTGGACCGGGAAGGCGTGTTCGGCTGACAAGTTTAATCCCGCATTACTTTGTGATGTGGCGTTCCGCTGTGGCAGAATTGATCTCGCGCGTGAAAAAATTGAATAACAGATAGTAGCGCCCCTCCTTCGGATTTTGCTGTCCGAATGAGGGGCGCTCTTCGTTTGTACATGGATTTCAAAATGGCCATGTGTCTCGTTCAGGAACGAAGCCAAATATTGTTCCGTCCTGAACAGGCTCACAAGGTTCACCATCGAAGTTGTAATACGCTTCTTCGATTTTTTCATATTCTTCGGCGGTCGGCTCAAAGCCAGTGCGCTGAATAAATTCTGACATCATCATTTCGTTTTCCTCCACAGGCTGATAATATAGATAATAGTAGCCACGCTTGAAACGGCTGTAATAATGTCAAGCGTCAAATATACATAGTGCATGATTGCAACTCCTCTCAACTTTGTGTTGACATTGGGCTTTACGTTGGTTATTATATTGGTGTGGGGAGGTTTCCCTCCCCCCGACCCTATTCGAGGAGTTTTTCGATAATATCGAACACAGCTCGGATTAGGTTTAGAATTGCGGTAACCAAGACGATGATTTGAAGGGTCTTGTCTTGGTTGCCCTTTTTCTTTTTCTTTGCCATCGGTATCACCTCCTTACAAGTATATTATAAACTATATAGTTTAATTTGTCAACTATTTATTATAACTTTTTCGGTTATTTTTGAAAATTTTTGATTGACATTTGAAACTGAATGGTTTAATATGGATATAGGAGGCGATGATATGACAGCAAGACAGGTAGTTGAAATGGCGGTAGCTTATTGCGGCATAACCAATTCCGAACTTGCGCGGCGGCTCGGTTGGTCCCCGCAGCTTCTGAACAAGCGACTGAATACCGGAAAATTCACGGTAGAGGAATGGGAAAAAATAGGCGAATCTATCGGCGCAAAGACGAAGATTACTTTCCACTTCCCGGATGGGACGGAAATCTGAATATCAAGATATAGTGATCGCCCGGACGCTTGAAGGCATCCGGGCATTTGGAGAGACTACTTGGTATGTACTTTGCGGGGAGCACCAGTCCGTGTCTTTATGTGAGGATCGCTATCGGGAATGCGAATTATAATATCGGATAAATCGCAGTCCAACGCCTCACAGATCAGATCGAGGTGCTCCATATTGACCCTTTCTGCAAACTCATGGTACAGTTCGTTGATTGTTGACGGTCTGATACTGGTTGCACGGGCAAGGTCATCCTGCGTCCACCTAAGCTCGTCAAGCTTAGTAGACAGTGTAATTCTTATCATAGCTGTTGCTCCTTTACAGTTAGAATATAACGACTATTTTATGATTTTGCAGGAGTTTGGTAGAATATAACAATTATTGTGAGATTATAACGAAAACGCAGGGGAATCGCTGACGGAATCCCCTGCGTTTTCTATTTCTCTAACGGAAAAACTAATACGAACACATTACGAACCGAGTAAACGGTGCATAGTGTGTTCGTATAAGCTGCGTATGGTGACCCGTACGGGACTCGAACCCATGTTACCGCCGTGAAAGGGCGGTGTCTTAACCACTTGACCAACGGGCCTGGTAGCGGCAATCTGACTCGAACAGATGACACTCCGGGTATGAACCGAATGCTCTACCAACTGAGCTATGCCGCCATTTTCTCTATCGCTGCCGAAACAGCAAAGTGATTATATATGATGAAAACGGGTTTGTCAAGTGTTTTCTCGGAAAAAACAGACTTTTTTGTCCGTATGCTTTGCTGCGTTTCGGGAAATACTGGAAAACAACAGAATACTTTCCACGAAAGGATGGCTTACCATGAAAGCAAAGCTCTATCATCTTTGGCAGGAGTCTGTCATTTTCTATCTCGGCGGGATGTTTTATTGCGGGGTCGAGCTGCTTTGGCGCGGCTGGACGCACGGGAGTATGTTTTTACTCGGCGCGCTGTGCTTCTACCTCGTCGGCGGGCTGAATCGCCGCTCCCGGATGCCTGTGCTGGCGCAGATGCTCCTCGGCGCGGTCGTTGTGACCTTCTTTGAATTCTGGACGGGGATCCTGGTCAACCGGGCGTGGAATATGCACGTTTGGGACTATTCCGCCGTGCCGATGAATCTGATGGGGCAGATCTGCCTGCCCTTTACCCTGCTCTGGTTCCCACTGAGTGGCATCGCGATCTTCCTTGAAGACGGCTTGCGGCACCTGCTCTTTCACGAGAAGATGCCGCAGTATTGCTGGGTTATTTCGTAAACAGGAGCTGTCCGCTGCTGACACCGAGGGAGAGCAGAAGACCGAAATTGATCAGCGCCTCATGGGCAATGCCGCCGACGAGCGTGTCCGCCACGGTGATGCTGCAAAAGACGACGGCGCTCAGCGACCAAAACAGCGTCATGCGCCGCTTGCCGCGGTCAAAGCTGAAGCCCGCAAGCTGGAACGCGGCGAGCATACAGCAGATGGCGGCGAGGAGCTGAAAGGCGTAGTCGTGCACCGACGGGTCGATGTTCCACTCCTGAAAGCAGACGATCAGGCGCACCACAATGTACACGCTGGCGATCATATACAGCAGAGGCGAGGGACGCTTGCCGCGCAGGCAGGAGAAGGTGAAGATCCCGATGCAAAGCGCGCTGACGATGCCCAGCGGCGCGAGCATGGCGGACAGCGCCCCGGACACTGCCGGCGACTGTGTGGCAAACGCGGTCGTCGGCTGTCTGCCCTCGATCCAAAGCAGGATATTGCCCAGGATCAACATACCCGCCGCGACGAGCTGCAGCAGATTCGGCAGGACGCAGGCGCGGAAGCAGTCCTCCCACCGCGTTTTTTTCGCAAGAGGGAGCAGCAGGGCGATTGCCGCCGCAAGCCATATGCCGCACAAAACCGTGAGGACAATGTGCATCGTGCTGCCCGCAGCGAGGCTGCCGTCAGGCTGCAGCTCGTGCAAAAGCTGGCGCCCGCGCAGCACCGCGCCGACAGCGGACAAGATCAGTGTCAGCGCGACGAGACACCACTGCGTTCGAATCGTTTTTTTCATGCCCGTTCCCTCCGCTTGGTTCAATTAAATTGAATTATAGCATATCCGGCGGCGGAAAAACAGACGGTTGCAAAAATTTTTTTCGAATCGCCGCGAGACAGAAATCCGTCTCTGCCTTGCGGCGAAAAATGATCGATGCGGTTATTCTTTTATTAAAATAACGGTTGACAGGCAGGATTTGACAGGATATAATAAAAATGTCTTCGAGCCTCTGCTCCTAAGGCGCTGCTATGGAGCCTTGTGCCGGTCGGGAAACCGACAAAGGGTTGCGTTTGGAAACGAAGCAGCCTTCCGTGTTTGAAAAGGAGACGGAATACAGTGCCGTGCGGGAGATAGGTGAAGTCTGCCCGTATGGGGTGTCGTCCGTCTTGCAAGAAGACGGATTTTTTGTTTTTAAAGGAGGGATACCCCATGAAAAAAATCACAGCACTGTTACTCAGCCTTTGTGTGCTGCTTTGCCTGCTCGCAGGCTGTCAGAAGGAAGCGGCACAGACCCCGGACAACACGACCGCAAGCACGGGCGCTCCTGCCGGGAAGGTCGAGTTGATCGTCTTTGCAGCCGCCTCCATGACCGAGACGCTGACGACGCTCGGCGAAAAATACATGGCAGAGCATGAGAATGTGCGCATCGTATTCAACTTTGACTCCTCGGGCACCCTCAAGACGCAGATCGAGGAGGGGGCGGAATGCGACATCTTCATCTCCGCCGGACAGAAGCAGATGAATCAGCTTGACATCAATGCCGATGCCTCGGTCAACTCCGACGGACTGGATTACATTTTGGAGGGCAGCCGCTTCAACATCCTGGAGAACAAGGTCGCCCTTGCCGTGCCGGAGGGGAATCCGAAGGGGATCAACTCCTATGATGATCTGAAGGCGGGCTTGGAAGCCGGAACGCTTCTGCTCGCCATGGGCAACGGGGATGTGCCTGTCGGACAGTACACGCAGAAAATTCTGACCTATTTCGGCTTGGAGGAGGAAGCGCTTGCCTCGGCAGGCTGCATCACCTACGGCTCCAACGTCAAGGAGGTCACCACGCAGGTGTCCGAAGCGGCGGTCGATTGCGGCATCATCTATCAGACGGACGCCGCCTCTGCGGGTCTGACCGTGGTCGATACGGCGACGGCGGAGATGTGCGGACAGGTCATTTATCCTGCCGCCGTGCTGAAGGATTCCAAAAATGCCGATGCGGCGCAAGATTTTTTGACCTATCTGACGAGCGACGCTGCCGACGCGGTGTTTGAAGCCGTCGGATTCACACCGATCGGATAGTATACGACGGTATCGCAATTAAAATGTGCGTTGCACATTTTAATTGGTGATTGGTATGAGGAGCGCTCCGCGCGGATGAAAAAACGGGCGGATGCTATCCGCCCCTACGGCGCAGCCTGCGATTGCGGTTGTAGGGGCGGCTAATAGCCGCCCGCATTTTAAATCCGTGCGGAGCACACCAAAGTCATTCACTCTTAGCTCTTAGCCCTTAGTCCCAAAAGAGGAGGTTTGCGGATGGAGCTGTTTCCGCTTTGGAATTCCCTGCGGGTGGCGGGGGTCAGTACGGTCATTATTTTCTTTGCGGGCATTTTTGCCGCGTATTATATCGCAAAGGCACCGAGGTTCGTCAAGGGCGTTTTGGATGTTGTCCTGACCCTGCCGCTGGTGCTGCCGCCTACCGTGGTGGGCTATCTGCTGCTCCGCGTCCTCGGCCCGAAGCGCATCCTCGGCGCGTGGTTCCTCGAAACCTTCGGCTTGCGGCTGACCATGACCTGGTGGTCCGCGATCTTCGCGACGGCGGTGGTCATCTTCCCCTTGATGTACCGCACAGCGCGGGGAGCGTTCGAGTCCTTCGACGAGACGCTTGCCTATTCCGCGAAGTCCCTCGGACTTTCCAATCCCTATATTTTTTGGCGCATCCGCATGCCCTATTGCAAACAGGGCATTCTGGCGGGCACTGTGCTTGCCTTTGCCCGCGCCCTCGGCGAATACGGCGCGACCAGCATGGTCTGCGGCTACACCCCGGGGCGCACCGCGACCATCTCGACGACGGTCTACCAGCTCTGGCGCACGAATGACGACGGGCTTGCCTTCAAATGGGTGCTGGTCAATCTTGCCATCTCCTTTGTGGTGCTGCTGGCGGTCAACCTGCTGGAAAATAGGGCGGGGAGGAAAACATAATGTCGGTCTGTGTGGATATCGAAAAACGCCTCGGCAGCTTTCAGCTCCGTGTGAAGCTTGAAGCGGAGAATGAAATTTTGGCGCTTTTGGGCGCATCCGGCTGCGGCAAGAGCATGACGCTCAAGTGCATCGCGGGCATCGAGAAGCCGGACAGGGGAAAAATCGTTGTGGACGGCGTGACCCTCTTTGATTCGGAAAAGTACATCAACCTCAGCCCGCAGGCGCGGCGCACGGGACTGATGTTTCAGAATTATGCCCTGTTCCCCAATATGACGGTGCTGCAAAACCTCCGCACCGGCGCGAAACGGGACAGAGACAAAAAGCAGCGGGAGGCGCGTGTGCGGGAGGCGGCGGAGCGCTTCGGGCTGACGGAGCTTTTGGGGCATTATCCGCATCAGCTCTCCGGCGGACAGCAGCAGCGCACCGCTTTGGCGCGGATCCTGCTCTCTGAGCCGCGTATTTTGCTCTTGGACGAGCCCTTTTCCGCGCTGGACAGTCATCTGCGCTTCCGCTTGGAGCGGGAGATGGCGGAGGTGCTGCGGCGGTTCGGCAAGACCGTTTTGCTCGTCTCCCACGACCGGGACGAGGTCTACCGCCTCTCCGACCGCGTCGCCGTGATGGGTAACGGCGTGATCGAGACCATCGGCGGGAAAAAGTCCGTCTTTGCCGCGCCGAAAACCCGCACGGCGGCGCTGCTCACCGGCTGCAAGAATGTCTCGAAGGCGGTGCGGCTGGATGAGACGCATTTGTTTGCGGAGGAGTGGAATCTGCGTCTGCGGGTAGGGAACATGACGGAGAAGACGGCGTTTGTAGGAATCCGAATGCACGACATCCGCCCGGGCGAGGGGGAAAACAGCGTTTCCTGCCGCGTGGTCAGCGTGACCGAAAACCCGTTTTCCGTGACGGTCTTCCTGCTCCCCGAGGGCGCGGAGACGACGATCGGCTGGGAGACAGACAAGGCGGCTTGGCAGGCGATCGCAGCGGAGACGGTGACGGTATGCCTGCCGCAGGATGCGCTGATGCCCTTGACAGAGGAGTTAGAATAGAAGTAGATAGGGAACAGGGAATAGAGAATAGTGAAGAGGTTCGCCGCTGTGGGGTTTCCTGCTGCCTGTAGGTTGGTGCGCGGTCGATGATTCCTGCACGAGATTGCCACGACCCCGTTGGGGTCTCGCAATGACAGGTGGGGCAGCCCTCCCGTGTCATTGCGAGGAGCGCAGCGACGTGGTAGCGCAGCCGTTCGCGAGGAACGAGCGTTACGGATGCGGCATACCCCTTGCG
>CAMAEX010000054.1:0-9677 GCA_945832065.1 uncultured Clostridia bacterium
TGCCACGGGCGCGGGGCGCCCTCGCAATGACATGAGAAGGGAGCTTGTACGCAGTTGGGGGTTCCTGCATGAGATTGCACCCGCAAGGGGTACGCCGCATCCGTAACGCTTCTTCGTCGCGAACGGCTGCGCAGCCACAGGCGCGGGGCGCCCTCGCAATGACATGGAGGGGAAATTTGTACGCAAACGGCAGTTCCTGCAATCGGGACGGCGAGGGTGCGCCCTACGGGGTTGCGGCGGCTGCCTACGGCGTTTGATTGGCAGCGGGTTTACGATTCAGGAAGCCGGCGAAGATCAGCATGGCGGCAACGGAGAAGAAGAGCGCCATCATATAGGGTTCCTCCCACAGGCTTTCAAAGAGGCTGTGGATCAGGATGCCCACCAAGCCCGCGAGCATACCGGCGCAGAGAGGCTTTCGCTCCTTCGAACCGGCGAGTCCGCAGGCGCGCAGACCGCCCCAGAGCAGACCCGCCATCGTGCTCAGAAACGCGGTGAGTCCTGCGATGCCGTTTTCCGCGAGAATTTTGATATAGTAGTTGTCCACATACATATAGTTAAACATTGGATTGACCTTGTTCTGCACGGCGACCGCGCCGCCGTACATGCCGTAGCCGAGGCCGCAGGTCCACGCGTGGTACTCATCGACATAGCCGAGAGCGGTCTCCCAGCGCTTGGCTCTGCCGCCGCGCTCGTTGGATTCGGCGAACTGCGGCGTGAACAGATAGCCGATGCGGCTGCGCACGAAGGGCAGGAAACAGGCGGCAATGCCTGCAATCAGCATCAGACCGAACAGACGGCGGTCAACGATCAGCGCAAACAGCACCGCCGCGACTGCCAACGCCAGCCATGCGCCCCGCGACATCGTAAACAGGCAGGCAAGGCACATACACAGTCCGCAGATCCAATAGAAGACCTTCTCGGCGGGACGCTCCGAGGCATAAGCCATGCCGATTGCCATCGGGGCGAACAGCACCATATAGCCGCCCATGATATTCGGGTTTTTGAAGATGGAGAACACGCGGGTGCGCACCGCCGCCTCCGCCTGATCCGTCCATGTGTCGGGGATCTCCACGCCGACGATGAACTGCAAGATACCATGCAGCGCGAAGACAAAGGCGATCAGGATCATGGCGCGATAGAGGAACATCAGGTCTTCATCGCTGCGCAGCAGGCGCGTGACGAGGAAGAACATGAGAATGTATTCCATGCTTGCGCGGTAGCCCGTGATGTTGACGGAGAGATAATTGGTGACCGTATAGAGCAGCAAAATCATGCCCGCGAGCAGATAGCCGGACAGCCAGACATCCACGGCGCTGGCGCGGCTGCGCAGCGGCTCCTTGCTCGTCATGCGCTGGTAGACGATCCAGAGTAGGCACAGCACAATCAATGCCTCGTCCCAAAGGGAGGCGAGGGAGGCGATATGCAGCGCACGCAGGAGATAGTCCATGGGCGCGTAGGCGGCGATCACGAGCAGCAGAAAGCTTGTCATGCCGCCGGAGAAGAGCCTGCCGATCAGAAAGCTCTCCCGCAGGGTATGCAGGAAGCGACCGTAGACACGGCGCAGCGCACTGTCCCGCAAAAGGGGGAGCAGCGGTCTTCCGAGGCGGTAGAGCGCGGCGTTGCAGCGGTCGAGCAGCCTCCGATAAGCGGAGCCATCTGCGACCGGTTCGGCGCAAAAGAGCCGAGCGAAAAACCGATAGGTTGCGCTGTCCCGCCAAAGCGCGCCGAGGTAGCGGAAGAACCGCCCAATCGGAGAATGCGACAGCAGCGAAGCGCACGCCGCAAAGAAGCGCCAGAGGAGGCTTGAGGTCAGCAGCTCGTTCATGAAAGGATCTCCATGGACAGCACCTGTCCCATCAGCTCAACGCGCGTGGTCTTGACGGAATACTCTACGCCGACGCGAATTTCCTGCTTTCCGACGGTGTAGGTTCCTTCCCCGACGATGGATGCCGCCTCAATCGTCAGGTGCAGATCGACAAGGTCACCGTCTTTCTCAATGATATCCCAAGAGACGATCTCGGCATCGAGGAGCGAGTTGCTATTAAAGATGCGGCGCGAGGTGACGATGCTCTCCCCGACGACGACATCTTCGCCCTGCAGCGCGGAGACGGTCTCCTCGGCAAGCTCCCGCGGAAGCTGCGCGCACAGCACCGTAAAGCGGAGATTCGGTTCACTCGTCGGCAGCTTGGTGGCGGTGCCGCCGTCGTTCCCGCCGAACAGACGCACGCCGACGAAAACCAGCGCGGCGATCAGAATCAGCAGAATGAGAATGTCGATAATATTCAGCTTTCCAAAGAGTTTTTTGTTTTTCATTGGTACCTCCCAAGGCGGAAAGCGCATTTGAGGATTGCTTCTTTCCGAAATGTGTATTATAATCATTATATTCGATTGTATCCCGAAATTCAAGACTATTCTTAGGACTGAGGCTGGAGCATGAAAATTATCCATATGATCTCCGGCGGCGATGTGGGCGGGGCGAAAACCCATGTCCTGTCGCTGCTCGCCGGACTGAACAAGACCGAGACGGTGCATCTGATCTGCTTTATGGAGGGCGACTTTGCCGCCGAGGCGCGGCAGCTCGGCATTCCGACGACCGTGATCGAGGATCGCAACCTTTTGCGCACGCGCAAGCGCATTCTCGCGATGATCCGCCACGACGGCTATCAGGTCATCCACTGCCACGGCGCGCGGGCGAATATGATGGGCATTCTGCTGCGCAAGCGGGCGGGTGTGCCCGTCATTTCGACGATCCACAGCGACTACCGCCTCGACTATTTGGGCAGGCGGATTGCCGCGCTGACCTACGGCAACATCAACAAGCTTGTTTTGCCCCACCTTGACGCGTGGATCGGCGTCTCCGGGGGCATGACGGAGCTTTTGATCGAGCGCGGCTTTGACCCGCAGCGGATCTACACGCTCTATAACGGCGTGGACTTCTCCGCAGAGCGCACGCCCCTGCCCCGTGAGGACTATCTGCAAAGCATCGGCTTGGAGACGGCGGAGGATACCGTGGTCTTCGGCATTGCCGCCCGCATTTCCCCCGTGAAGGACATGACGACGCTGCTCCGCGCCTTTGCCGAGGCGGTCAAGGTCTGCCCGAACATCCGCCTTGCCATTGCGGGCGAGGGGGAGCAGGAGACGGAGATCCGTTCCCTTGCCGCGACGCTCTGCCCGAAGGGGGCGGTATGCTTTGCCGGATGGGTGCGCGACATTGACAGCTTCTACAACGCGCTGGACGTGAATGTGCTCACCTCGCTGTCCGAGACCTTCCCCTACGCGCTGACCGAGGGCGCGCGGATGCACTGCGCGACGATCGCCTCCGAAGTCGGCGGCGTGCCGTACCTGATCGACGACGGCGTGAACGGTCTGCTGTTCCCGGCGCAGAATGTGCAGAAGCTCACGCAGCACATGGTCTTCCTCGCGCAGAACGCGGAGACGCGGCGGGACATGGGCGAGAAGCTGTATGAAAAGGTGAAGCGGGACTTCTCCCTTGCGACGATGCTGCGCCATCAGAAGGACATCTATGAGACGATCATCCGCCGCGCCGCCCGCCCCAAGCAGCTCCGCGACGGCGCGCTCATCTGCGGCGCTTACGGCAAGGGCAACAGCGGCGACAACGCCATTTTGAACGCCATTGTCGAGCAGCTCCACCATATCGACCCCGATCTGCCCATCTGCGCCCTGAGCCGTGACACGGCGGAGACGCGCCGCTGCGCGAGAATCGACGCGGTCTATACCTTTAACATTTGGAAAATCGGCAGGCTGATGCGTCGCACGAGGCTCTATATCAGCGGCGGCGGTACGCTCATGCAGGACGCGACGAGCACGCGCTCCCTGCTTTACTATCTGTTCAGCATCCGGCAGGCGAAGCGCAACGGCTGCCGCGTGATGCTCTACGGCTGCGGCATCGGCCCCGTCAGCCGTCCCCGTAACCGCAAGCGCGCGGCAAAGACGCTCAACCGCTATGCGGACATCATCTCCGCCCGCGACCGCTATTCCATCGAGACGCTGCAGGAGTTGGGCGTTACGAAGCCGGAAATTCATCTGAACGCCGATCCCGCCCTGCTGATCGACCCGCCCGAGACCGACGCGCTGCGCAACTATCTGCGGCGCAGCGGCATTCAAGAGGGCAGGCAGTATGTCATGGTTGCGCTGCGTCCGTGGCAGGGCTTTGACGAAAAAATCGGCGCATTCGCCGCCGCCTGCGAATACGCGTACCGGGAATACGGCTTGATTCCCCTGCTTTACGCGATGGAGCCTGCCCGCGACGAGGCGGCGCTGCAAGCCGTGGCGGAAAAGCTGCACTGCCCCCATTTGCTGCTCAGCGCGGGGACGGACGGCGCGGAGGTTCTGACCCTTGTGCGCCGTATGTCCCTCGTGGTGTCTATGCGGCTGCACACCCTGATTTTTGCCTCCGGACAGGGCGTGCCGATGGTCGGCGTGGTCTATGACCCGAAGGTGAGCGGCTTCCTGGACTATTTGGGGCAGGATCTCTATCTGCCGCTGTCCGAGGTCACCGCAGCAGCCTTGGACGATCTGATCGACACCGCCATGGCGGAGGAGCCCTTTGAGGCGGAGAACATCGAGCGTCTGCGCAGGCTGTCTGCCGAAAATGAGACGCTTGCCCGCAGACTGCTGGAGGAATAAAGGAATATACATCTATGAAAATCTTTCTCCGTTTTTTGAAGGAATATCCCCGCGAGAGCGTGCTTGCGCCGCTGTTTAAGCTGCTGGAGGCATGCTTCGACCTGTGCGTGCCGCTGGTTGTGGCGGCGATGATCGACTGGGGTATCGGGACGGGGGACAAGGGCTTCCTTTGGAAAATGACGCTGTTGCTGGTGCTTTTGGCGTTCGTCGGGCTTGCCTGCTCCGTCACGGCGCAGTATTTTGCCTCCAAGGCGGCGGTCGGCACGGCAACGCGGCTGCGCAGAGAGCTGTTCGCCCATATGCAGGCGTTTACCTACGCCCAGACCGACCGCGTGGGCACCGCCTCCATGATCACCCGCATGACGAGCGACATCAATCAGCTCCAGACGGGCATCAACATCACGCTGCGGCTGCTGCTGCGTTCGCCGATCATCGTTTTCGGCGCGGTGGCGATGGCGTTTACCGTCAGCGTGCATTTGGCGTGGATTTTTGTCGGGGTCGTGCCGCTGCTGGCTTTGGTGGTCTTCGGCGTGATGCTCGGCACGATTCCGCTTTACCGCAAGGTGCAATCGCGGCTCGACCGCGTGACGGCTGCCACAAGAGAAAATCTCAACGGCGCGCGCGTCGTCCGTGCGTTCTGCAAGGAGGAAGCGGAGATTCGCCGCTTTGACGGGATCAACCGCGCCCAGACCGCCCTGCAGGAGCGGACGGGCAGGCTTTCCGCGCTGATGAATCCGCTGACCTATGTGCTCGTCAACCTTGCCGTGCTGCTCATCATCCGGCAGGGCGGCTTCTCCGTTGCGGCGGGGACGCTGACCCAAGGGCAGGTCGTGGCGCTGGTAAACTATATGGCGCAGATTTTGGTGGAGCTGGTCAAGCTGGCAAACTCCGTCTTCACCGTGACCAAGGCGGTCGCCTGCGGCAAGCGCATCGGCGCTGTGCTGGACATGCCCGCCGGGCAGGAGAGAATCGCGGACGAGAAGCCGCAGACTGCGGACGAGGCGGTTTCCTTTGGAAGCGTATCCTTGACCTATGAGGGAGACAGCGCACCTTCGCTGCAGGACATTACCTTTACCGCTTTGCGGGGGCAGACCGTCGGCCTGATCGGCGGCACCGGCGCGGGCAAGTCCTCACTGGTGCAGCTCATCCCGCGCTTTTATGAGGCGACCGAGGGAAACGTGCGCGTGCTTGGCGCGGAGGTGCGCAGCTACGAACCCGCAGCGCTGCGCGGACATATCGGGGTCGTGCCCCAGAAGGCGGAGCTGTTCCGTGGGACGATCCGCTCCAATCTGCAATGGGGCAAAAAGGACGCGGACGACGCGGCGCTATGGCAGGCGCTCGAGGACGCACAGGCTGCCGACTTCGTGCGGGAAAAGGAGGGGCAGCTGGACGCACCGGTGGAGCAGAAGGGAAGAAACTTCTCCGGCGGTCAGCGCCAGCGCCTGACGATCGCCCGCGCCTTGGTTGGGCAGCCGGAAATTCTGATCCTCGACGACAGCACCTCTGCCTTGGACTATGCGACGGATGCCCGTCTGCGGGAGGCACTGCGGCTTCTGCCCTATCATCCGACGATCTTTTTGATCTCGCAGCGCACCGCCTCTCTGCGCACCTGCGACCAAATTCTCGTTTTGGAGGACGGGCGGCTGGTCGGCATGGGGACGCACGAGACGCTGCTGCGTGACTGCGCGGTCTACCGCGAGATCCACGAATCGCAATACAAGGGAGGTGAGGAGGTATGAAGCGCACCGACAGCCTCGCGACCTTGCGCAAGGTGCTCAGGTACCTCAAGCGCTATCGCCTCCTCTTTGCCCTCTCGCTGCTGCTGGTGGCTGCCGTCGTGGTGCTGACGCTCTATCTCCCCGTGCTCACGGGCGACGCGATTGATCTGCTGCTCGGCAAGGGTGCGGTGGATTTTGCAGCGCTTGCCGGACTTCTCCTGCGCGGCGGGATCGTGATCGGGCTGACCGCTTTGGCGCAGTGGGTTATGAATATTCTCAACAACCGCATTACCTTCGGCGTGGTGCGGCAACTGCGGCAGGACGCGTTTGCGCATTTGCAGCGTTTGCCGCTTTCCTACCTTGACCGTCATCCCGTCGGCGACATCGTCAGCCGCGTCATCGCGGACGCGGAGCAGGTCACGGACGGACTTCTGATGGGCTTTTCTCAGCTCTTTACCGGGGTTTTGACCATCCTCGGCACGCTGGGCTTTATGCTTTCGATGCACCCCCTGATTACTTTGTGGGTCGTTTTGATCACGCCGCTGTCCTTGTTTGTGGCGTCCTTCATCGCAAAGCGGACACACACGATGTTTCGGAAGCAGTCCGAAATTCGCGCGGAGCAGACGGCGCTGGTCGATGAGATGATCGGCAGCCACAAGGCGGTCGTTGCGTTTTCCCACGAGGAGGAGGCAATGGCGTCCTTCGACGAGGTCAACGAACGCTTGGAGGGCATAGCACGCAAGGCGACCTTTTTCTCCTCGCTGACGAATCCCTGCACGCGCTTTGTCAACAATCTGGTCTATGCCGGCGTTGCGCTGAGCGGCGCGCTGCTCTGCCTCGGCGGCGGGACGGCGGCGCTCACGATTGGGCAGCTTTCCTGCTTCCTCTCCTACGCCAATCAGTATACGAAGCCCTTTAACGAGATCTCCGGCGTGATTACTGAATTGCAAAACGCTATGACCTGCGCGGCGCGTATTTTCGCGCTGATGGAGGAAGAGCCGGAAACACCGGACGCAGCGGACGCCGTGGAGCTGTCCCGCGACGATCTGAACGGCGAGGTGGCGTTTGACCATGTGGACTTCTCTTATACGCCGGAGCGGGAGCTGATCCGCGACCTCAACCTGCATCTGCGGCAGGGGCAGCGGGTCGCCATTGTCGGTCCCACGGGCTGCGGCAAGACGACGCTCATCAATCTGCTGATGCGTTTTTATGACGTGAACGGCGGGGCGGTGCAGGTCAGCGGAAGGGATATCCGCACGGTGACAAGGCACTCCCTGCGCGGCTGCTACGGCATGGTTTTGCAGGAGACGTGGCTCTCCGCCGGGACGGTGCGGGAGAATATCGCCTTCGGCCGCCCGGATGCCACCGAGGCGGAGATCGTTGCCGCAGCCAAGGCGGCGCACGCGGACAGCTTTATCCGCCGCCTGCCCCGGGGCTATGACACGGTGCTTGAGGAGGACGGCGGCGCGCTCTCCCAGGGGCAGAAGCAGCTGCTCTGCATTGCCCGCGTGTTCCTGTGCCTGCCGCCGATGCTGATTCTCGACGAGGCGACCTCGTCCATTGACACGCGGACGGAGCTAAAGATTCAAAACGCCTTTGCCAAGCTGATGCAGGGCAGAACATCCTTTGTTGTTGCGCATCGTCTGTCCACCATTCGCGAGGCGGATCTGATCCTCGTGATGAAGGACGGCAGCATCATTGAGCAGGGCGATCATAAGGAACTGCTGGCGCAAAACGGCTTCTACGCGGAGCTGTACCGCAAGCAGTTTGAGGGTTGAATGGGAAATTGAAAGTTGAAAGTTGGAAGCGACAGACGGAGCAGACGAACAAGTATGTGCGCAGTCGGTAGTTCCTACACGAGATTGCCACAGCCAGTGTGCGCACTGGCTTCGCAATGACAAAAAGGGGCAGCTTTTCCGTGTCATTGCGAGGAGCGCAGCGACGTGGCAATCTCTTGCATGCAGTCGGTAGTTTCTGCACCGGAGGACAGAGTCGTCCACCACTACGGTGAGGTTGTAACATAAGGAGATAGAGATGGCTTTTACATCGTTACGGGAACATTGTGATTCGATACTTGTTTTGGACACCGAGACGAGCGGGTTGTCCTTTTCGGGGGACGAAATTATCGAGTTTTCCGCCGTTAAGCTCGGCTGGGACGGGGAGGAGACGGTCGTGCTTGCGGAGACGGACGAATTCATCCGCCGCACGAATGACCGTAAGCTGGACCCGCGCATTGTCGGCTTGACCGGCATTACCGACGAGCTGCTGCGCACCGAGGGCATTTCGAAGCGGGCAATCTGTGCCTTGCTTGCCGAGCTGCTCACGCCGCGCACGCTGATCGCCGCCTATAACGCGCAGTTTGATCTGCTGTTTCTCTACCATCTGCTTAACCGTTACGGCGACGCCCGTCTGCTGCAAAGCCAGCCGAAGCTCGATATTTTAACGGTCTACCGCGACCGCCGCGCCTATCCCCACCGCCTGAGCAGTGCGATCGAGGCTTACGGCTTGCAGGACAAGGTGTGCAACTCCCACCGCGCGATCGACGACGTCCGCGCGACGGTGGAGGTGCTGCGCGCGATGGAGGCGGAGCGGGACGATCTTGCCTCGTACATAGACCTGTTCGGCTATTCGCGCAAATACGGCGTCTCCGGCACGCGCATTTCCTCGGTACGCTACCGCCCGCAGGGGTATGAGCCGAGAGAGCCGCTGTATCTTAGTGAATCGTGAATAGCTCCGTTAGGGCTTGTAGCGCGCGGCATCCTTGACGCGCCTGTAGGCAGCTTGTTTTGGCTAAGGGCTAAGGGTGAATGGTGAAGGACTGCGGAGCGCTCCGCGCGGATTGTAAATCCCGGGCGGCTGATAGCCGCCCGGGACATTGGATATTTTGTTTGTGCAGGAGCCGTGTGCGTTCTGTAAACTGTGAAAAAGAAAGAGGGAATTTTCATGGCAATTCGTTTGAATGAGGATCAGGAGCTTGTGGCGAGAATTCGCGAGGGCTTGAAGGCGCGCGGCGGCTACTGCCCCTGCCGCATTCCCAAGACGGAGGAATATAAGTGCATTTGTCAGGAATTCAGACAACAAATGGCAGACCCCGATTTTGAGGGGTACTGCCATTGCATGCTCTATTATAAGACGAAGGGCTGACTGCTTGCAGGAGTGCGGACAGTCGTAAGCCGATTTCCCGAAATGTAGGGCGGGGACATGTCCCCGCCGCATGTAGGAACTACCGACCGCGTACAAATATGCTCGCCTGTACCGTCTGCCGCTTCGCGGACGGCGGGGGGACGCTTGCGAGCGCCGCCTGTGGCGGAG
>CAMAEX010000055.1:0-9653 GCA_945832065.1 uncultured Clostridia bacterium
AACCACATCGTTCTCATGGGTCGTCTTACCCGTGACCCCGAGCTTCGTCGGACCGCTTCCGGCGTCGCCGTGGCCACTTTCTCCATCGCAGTTGACCGCGATTTCACGAGCAGCGCGACGGGAGAAAAGGAAACGGATTTCATCGACATCGTCGCATGGCGCAATACCGCTGAGTTTGTCAGCAAGTATTTCACCAAGGGTCGCATGGCGGTGGTTTCCGGTCGTCTCCAGATCCGTAACTGGAACGACAAAGAGGGCAACAAGCGCCGCAGCGCAGAGGTCATTGCCGACAATGTCTATTTCGGCGATTCCAAGCGCGACAGCAACGGCGGCGACAACGGTTATTCCGCGCCGAGCTACGGCAATCCGCCTCCCGCTCCCGCCAATAACTACGGCTACGCCGCACCCGCACCTGCAAATAACTACGGTTATTCCGCACCTGCGGCACCGGCTCCGGCTCCCGCATCCGACTTCGCAATGATCGAGGATGACGACAGCCAGCTGCCCTTCTAACAAACCGCTTTTCCACTTGAGTATTTGAAGAAGGAGGATTTCATCATGGCTATGAACGACAAGGCTCGTCCGCGCAAGCGCAAGAAGGTATGTAATTTCTGCGTCGATAAGGTTACGAGCATTGATTTCAAGGATTCCGCCAAGCTCCGCCGTTATACTTCCGAGCGCGGCAAGATCCTGCCCCGCCGTACCACCGGCACCTGCGCAGCGCATCAGCGCCAGCTGACGATCGCCATCAAGCGCGCCCGTCAGATCGCTCTGCTGCCCTACGTCGCAGACTAATTTATAAAGCCAAACCCCTCCTCACAGACCTCTGTGCGGAGGGGTTTTTGCAATTACAAAGGCCCCAAATCGCACGCCCATGTAGGGCGGGGACATGTCCTAAGCCGGTGCAGGAACCACCGACTGCACACAACCACGGCACGAGATTGCCACGACCAGTGTGCGCACTGGTCTCGCAATGACAAACAGGATACCCTTCCCATGTCATTGCGAGGAGCGCAGCGACGCGGCTGCGCAGCCGTTCGCGAGGAACGAGCGTTACGGATGCGGCGTACCCCTTGCGGGTGCAATCTCATGCAGGAACTACCGATTGCATACAAGCTCGCGTCCTTGTCAGGACATATTGTCCAAAAAGTCAATAGGACGCATTGTCCTGCGGTATGATACCTTTCGGGTGATACGATGGAGCTGCGAATCCGTGATCTGCGGGAGGACCGCGATCTGACACAGAAGCAAATCGCAGAATATCTGCTCTGCGACCAATCCTTATATTCCAAATACGAGCGCGGCGAGCGCCCGCTGCCGTTGGAGTACGCCGTGAAGCTGGCGCAATTCTATCAGGTCAGCGTGGACTATCTCGTCTGCCTGACCGACCGTAAATCGCCCTATCCCGTGAAATAGCAAACCTCTCTGCGAACGACTCGCAGAGAGGTTTCTTTTATTTCTTCTGACTCTCCAGCCACTTGGCAAGGGCATCTGCCATGCCGGTGTTGATGGGCTTTTCCTCTTTTTGACTTTGCATGAATTTCGCCACATCGCGCTTGCCCGCGCCGGCGCTCTCCTTGCGCTCCTTAAACGCCGAGAGCTTCTCGCGGTAGCCGCAGACGCAGGCGAACATCTGATTCTCGCCCTCGCCGCGCAGCTCCATCTTCTTAAAACAGTTCGGGCAGCGGGCGTTCGTCACCTGCGTCACGCTCTTGCGGTAGCCGCACTCGCGGTCGGGGCAGACGAGCATTTCGCCGCGCTTGCCCTTGACGAGCAGGAGGAACTTGCCGCAGTCGGGGCAGGTCTTGCGCGTCTGATTGTCGTGGGTGTATTTCGCGTCGCTCGCCTTGACGGCGGCGACCAATTTGGTGGCATAGGCGCGCATCTCCTCGACAAACTTTGTGTCGCGCTCTTGTCCCTTTGCGATCCGCGCCAGCCGATCCTCCCATTGGGCGGTCAGCGCGGCGGAGCGCAGGTCGGCAGGTGCCAGCTCCACAAGCTGCATTCCCTTCGAGGTCGGGACAAGCTCCTTGCCGCGCCGCTCGATGTAAAAGGCGGAAAACAGCTTTTCGATGATGTCCGCGCGGGTCGCGGGCGTGCCGAGTCCGCTGGTCTCCTCCAAAATTTTGCGCAGATTCTTGTCCTCCACCTGCGCCTGCGGATGCTCCATCGCGGTGAGCAGGGTCGCCTCGGTGTAGCGCGGGGGAGGCGGTGTCTTGCCACTCGTCACCTGCACCGCGCTGACTTTCAGCTTCTGCCCCTGCGTGACGGGCGGGAGGCTCTGGGTGTCCTCCTCGTCCTCGTCCATGGAAAAGCTCTTGTCATAGACCGCACGCCAGCCCATCGTTTGAATGACCTTGCCCTTTGCCGTGAAGGTATGCCCCGCAACGGTAAGGGTCAGCTCGACCTCCTCATACTCCTGCGGCGGCATCAGAACCGCCAAAAAGCGGCGCACAACAAGGTCGTAGATATTGCGCTCCGGTCCCGAAAGCTGCCACAGGTCGGGCGACTCCTCGGTGGGAATGATCGCGTGGTGATCTGTGACCTTCGCGTTGTTGACCAGATACTTCGTCTTCAGCGGACGATTGCGCATGATCTCCTGCGCAAAGGGCTTGTATTGATCGACCATGACCGCCTTGAGGCGTTCGGGGAGGGTCGGCACCACATCGTCGGAGATATAGCGCGAATCCGTGCGCGGATAGGTCAAAAGCTTGTGCTGCTCATAGAGCGACTGCATGAGATTCAGCGTCTCCTTCGCGGAGTAGGCGAATTTCTTGTTCGCGTCGCGCTGTAATTCCGTCAAATCATAAGCGGCAGGCGGCGGCGTCATGCGGCGCATCTTGCGCACCTGCGTCAAGACCGCCTCGCCGTTTTGGCACGCGGCGGCGATCTTCTCCGCCAAAGCCTTGTCAAAGGTGCGGGAATTGTTGTTCTTATCGCGCCAAACCGCGCTGAAGCCGCCCGCCTTGAGGCGAACGCCCCAAAAGTCCTTGGGAACAAAATTCCGAATCTCGCGCTCCCGCTGCACGATCAGCGCCAGCGTCGGTGTCTGTACGCGTCCCGCCGAGAGCTGCGCGTTGTGGCGGCAGGTCAGGGCGCGGGTGACATTCAAGCCCACCAGCCAGTCCGCCTCGCTTCTCGCCTGCGCGGAGCGGAAGAGATCGTCATACTCACTCGCGGGACGGAGCTTCGCGAAGCCCTCCTTGATGGCGCGGTCGGTCTGCGAGGAGATCCAAAGGCGCTTGGTCGGCTTCTTCCAGCCCGCCTTCGCCATGATCCAGCGCGCCACCAGCTCTCCCTCGCGCCCCGCGTCGGTGGCGATGATCAGCTCCGAAATATCCCCGCGCTTCATGAGGCTCTGCACGACGCGGAACTGCTTGCCCGTCTGGGGAATGACAACGAGCTTCATATTCTGCGGGAGCATGGGAAGGTCCTCCATATCCCATTTCTCCCACTTTTTCTCATAAACATCCGGGTCGGCAAGGGTGACCAAATGCCCCAATGCCCAAGTGACCACATAGCGGTCGCCCTCCAAATAGCCCTCACCGCCGCGCTTGCAGCCGAGGACGCGGGCAAGCTCCCGCCCGACGGAGGGCTTCTCCGCCAACACCAGTGATTTTGCCATCAGTCGATCACCCGAATTTCCGTGATGACGGGCTGCTGTGCCGCCGGGATCGTGCCGTTGTTATCCGTCGGCTTTGCGTCCTCACAAACGGCATCTACCACATCCATACCGCTCGTGACATAGCCGAAACAGGCATAATCCCCGTCAAGGAAGGTCGAATCCTGATGGACGATGAAAAATTGCGAGCTTGCGCTGTCCATGCTGAGGCTGTTGCGCGCCATGGAAATCGCGCCGCGCGTGTGGGAAAGGGGATTGTTCACGCCGTTGGCGGAAAATTCGCCCTTGATCGTCTCATCGGAGCCGCCCATGCCCGTGCCCTCGGGATCGCCGCCCTGCATCATGAAGCCCTTCATAATGCGGTGGAAGGTCAGACCGTTATAAAAGCCCTCGTTTGCCAGCTTCAGGAAGTTCTCGACCGTGATCGGCGCGGCATCCGCGTCCAGCTCCACAGTGATCGTGCCGTAATTCTCGATCTCGATCTCTACATGGTGCTTCCCGCCGTCCGCCGCTTCGTCATCCTTGCAGCCCACAAAGAGGCAGAGCACCATTGTGAGTGACAGTAGAATTGCGATCAGTTTTTTCATGTTCGTTTCCTCCATAATCCTTGTTGATTTATTCCTCGATGCTTCCGAGGATCGTCCCGCCGCCGACGAGGTATTCCCCGTCATAGAATGCGGCGGTCTGTCCCGGCGTTGCCGCCCGCTGCGGCGTGTCAAAGCACAGCTCGCAGCCGTTTTCCATCGGCAGCAGCAAGGCGTCCGCGAATTTCGTCGTATAGCGGAGCTTCGCCTGCACACGCATGGGTGCTTCCGGCTTTTCAAAGGGGAGATAGTTGACCTCCCCGACCGCGACGCGCCGCGCAAACAGCCCTGCCTCGTCTCCGAGGACAACATCCGCGCCCCGCTTGCCGAGGACATAGGTGCGCTGCCCGAGGGCGATGCCCAAGCCGCGGCGCTGCCCGGTGGTGTATGCCTCCATACCGGCGTGGGGCGCAAGGATCTTCCCGTCCGCCGTGATGAAATTCCCCGCCTGCGGGACAAGTCCATGGGCGGTCAGATACGCCATATAATCGCCGTCCGGCACAAAGCAGATATCCTGCGAGTCATGCTTGCGGGAAAGCTCCAGCCCCGCCTGCTCTGCCAAAGCGCGGATCTCCGCCTTGCTTTCGACCGTGCCGAGGGGAAACAGCGTATGCGCAAGCTGCCATTGCGACAAGCCGCAGAGCATATAGGTCTGATCCTTCGCGCGGTCGCGGGCGGTGCGCAGCAGATAGCGCCCGTTTCTCTCCTCGACACGGGCATAATGCCCCGTAGCGATGCCGTCGTAGCCGAGGGCTAACGCCTTGTCCAAAAAAATGCCGAATTTCATCGTTTTGTTGCATACCACGCAGGGATTCGGCGTGCCGCCCGTTTGATAAACGCGGGTAAATTCGTCGATGACCTTCTCCTGAAACTCCCGCCGCAGATCGAAGAGGTGGAAGTCGATCCCCATCTGTTCGGCTGCGCGGCGGGCGTCCTCCGCTTCCGGTTCGCCGCCGTCCCGGAGCAGCATGGTCGCGCCGCCGACCTCGTAGCCCTGCTTTTTCAGCAGCAGGCACGCTGCCGCGCTGTCCACGCCGCCCGACATGGCGACCAGAATTCGTCTCATAAGCATACCTCTCCTCGCATACCGATTTTATTTAGCATACCGCATTTCCGAGAAAAAAGCAAGTACGCGGTTGACCTTTCCGCTTTTCGTGGTAAAATAAGCGATGAATAAAATAAATAAAAGAGGTATTTATGCTGAACTTTCGAAGAATTCTCCCCTCTGACCGCGACCTGCTGCACGCACACTTTTATCAAGCCGAGGGGCACGGGAGCGAATATTCCTTTGCCAATCTCTTTCTCTGGGGCGATCAGCGCGTCGCTTTTTTTGACGGCGCACCGCTCATTTTAAGCCGTTTCGGCGCGTGGTACTCCTATCTGATGCCGTTGACCGCCGAACGTGAAAAAGCAATCACGCTTTTGCGGGAGGATGCCCAAGCACGCGGCATTCCCTTCCGTCTGTTCGGTCTGCTGCCGGAGGAGACGGCATGGCTGCAAACGCGGTGTCCGCAGGCGTTTTCCTACCGACTCACCCGCGACAGCTTTGACTATGTCTATGACATTGACCGCCTTGCGGAGCTGCACGGCAGAAAGCTGCAAGCCAAGCGCAACCACTGCAACCGCTTTGAGGAGGCGTATCCGGACTACCGCGTTCTGCCGCTGACGCAGGAGCTTCTGCCCCGCTGCGAAGCGTTTGCCGCGCGTTGGTACGCCACACATGAGCAAGAGCATCCCGATACCGATTACGCGGGCGAGAAAGCCGCATTAAGCATGGCGTTCTCCCACTTTGACGAGCTGCACATGGTCGGGATCCTGATCGAAACCACGGACGGCGATGTCGCCTTTTCGATGGGCAACCGCATCCGTGAGGACACCTTCGATGTCAACTTTGAAAAAGCCCTCGCGGAGGTCAACGGCGCTTATCCCCTCGTCAACCGGGAATTTGCCCGCCGCATCCGCGCCGCCTGCCCCGAAATACGCTTCCTCAACCGCGAGGACGACATGGGCATCGAAGGTCTGCGCCGCGCGAAGGAGAGCTATTTCCCCGATCTCCTGCTGGAAAAGACCGTAGCGGAGGCGCTGTGATGGCACGCTTTGCATTGGCGCAAAAAGCCGACCGCCCCGCCCTGACGGCGCTATGGCAGACCTGCTTTGGAGACGAAAAAGCACAGATCGACGCCTTTTGGCGCGCACTTTGGCAGCATATCCGCGTGTTCGCCGCCTACGAGGGAAAAACGCCCATTTCGATGCTCTGCGCCCTGCCGACCTCTCTCGTAGATGAGGCCGGCGAGAGCTTGCCCGCCGCATACCTCTACGCTGTCTGCACCGCGCCGCAGCGCCGCAGGCAGGGCTTGTGCGCCGCGCTGCTGGCATACGCGGAGAAAGCACTGCAAAAAGAGGGCTGCCGCTTTGCCGCCTTGGTTCCGTCAAATAAGGAATTATTCGGCTTTTATCAAAAACTCGGCTATCAAACCGCCTTTTTTCACAGAGAATACACCGTTTCTTCCGAAAAAGGAACGGCGAAGATCACAAAGCTCGACGCAGACGGCTACCGAAACCTGCGGGAAATGCAGCTCTACGGCGCGTTTTTATCCTATCCCCTGCCGCTTTTGCAATGGCAGGCAAGCGCAGACCCGGGGCTTTTCCGCATTGAAACGCCGGAGGCGGTCTGCTGCTGCGCCGCCGAGCAGTCGGGTGAGCGTCTGATCTGCAAGGAGCTGCTGCCGGACTGCCCCGAAGCCGCCGCCACCCTTGCCGCAACGCTGGGCTGCAGGGACGCGCTTGTGCGCACCTGCGGCGAGGAAGCCCCCTTCGGCATGGTCAAGCCCTTGGCTGATCTCCCCGTCCCCGCAGCGGCATACCTCGGTTTGGCGTTTGATTGATACCGATTTCTTCGGAAATTTTCGTATTTTTTGAAATTTCTGTAGAAATAAGCAAGAAATTATGCTATAATAAATTGTTGACAGCCGTCGTGGAGGTGATCGGATGGAATTTGGAGCGCTTCTCGGAAATGACGCATTGAAGCAGCGCCTTTCCGCCGCTCTTGCAAAGGGGCAGCTTTCCCATTGCTATCTGATCTCCGGCCCCGAAGGCTCCGGCAAGCAAACGCTGGCAAAGCTGCTGGCCGCCGCGATGCAATGCACCGAAGGTAAGAAGCCCTGCTGCCGCTGTCCCCAGTGCCGCAAGGCGCTCGACGGCATGCACCCCGACATCATCACGGTGGACGATCCCGAAAAAAAGGGCATTCCCGTCAAGCTGGTGCGTGAAATCTGCGCCGATCTGTATGTCCGCCCGAATGAAGGCGCAAAGAAAGTTTATATCTTTCCCCGCGCACAGGATCTTAACCCGCAGGGACAGAACGCCCTGCTGAAATGCATCGAGGAGCCGCCCGCCTACGGCGTGTTCTTCCTGCTGACCGATAACGGCTTGCGCCTGCTGCCGACCATTCGTAGCCGCTGCGTCGAGCTGCGCATGTCGCCCCTGTCGGACGCGCAGTTGCTTTCCGCGCTGCAAAAGCGTCTGCCGGGTGCCGATGTGCAGATGCTCCGCGCCGCCGCCCTCCGTTCCGGGGGTTATTTGGGGCAGGCGCTCACGCTGGCGCAGGAGAACGCGTCACTGCTCCCGCAGACGGAAGCCTTTGCCGCCGCCTATCGTAAAGGCTGCAGCGGCGACCTGCTGCGAGTCTTGGCGCCGATGGAAAAGCTCAAGCGCGAGCAATTGCGCCCGATCCTGCTGCAATGGTACGCGCTGCTGACCTCGGCATTGACTGCGCAAAACGGGCAGCCGCCCCTGCGCAAGGAATCATCTGAGATCGCAGCCTCCCGCTCCGCCGCCGACCTGCTTCATGCCGTAGACGCGCTGGAGCAAGCCCGGAAGCTGCTCGATGCCAATGTGGGCACGGCGCATATCTGCGGCGCGCTGTTTGTCAAGTTGAACCAACCATCATAAGGAGCTACTATGGAAAATAATCCCACCACCCCCGCCGCGCAGGGACCCGTCACCGTCTGTGACATCCAGTTCCGCACCGGCACAAAGGTCTACTTTTTTGACCCCGGTTCGCTGACCGTGCACTCCGGCGACGAGGTCATCATTGAAACCGCACGCGGCCCCGAATTTGGGCAGTGCGTGCGCGGAAATCATCCGGTCTCTGCAAAGGAGGTCGTCGCCCCGCTGCGCCCCGTTTTGCGCCTTGCCACCCAGCAGGATAAGCGCGTCAACGAGGAAAACCGCCGCCGCGAGAAGCACGCCCATGAGGTCTGCCAGCAAAAGATCGCGGAGCTGAAGCTCGATATGCAGCTTGTCTCTACGGAATACGCCTTCGACGGCAGTAAGATCCTCTTCTTCTTCACCGCCGACGGGCGCGTGGACTTCCGCGAGCTGGTCAAGAACCTCGCCTCCGTTCTGCGCACGCGCATTGAGCTGCGTCAGATCGGCGTGCGCGACAAGGCGAAGATGGTCGGCGGACTCGGCATCTGCGGCAGGCCCTTCTGCTGCCGCGAGTTTTTAGACGACTTCCAGCCCGTCTCGATCAAGATGGCAAAGACGCAGAATCTCAGTCTGAACCCGACCAAGATCTCCGGCACCTGCGGCAGGCTGATGTGCTGCCTCAACTATGAGCAGGAGGCGTATGAAGACCTGCTCCGCACCAGTCCGAAGCCGGAGTCCTTCGTCGATACCCCCGACGGACGCGGCACGGTCACGGAGGTCAGCCTGCTCAAGCAGACCGTCCGCGTGCGCTTAGAGAAGCAGCCGGACACGGTGGTTTGCCACCATAACTGCGACATCTGCGTCCTGCGCAACGGCAAGGCCAAGAAAAATGACGAGCCGATCCCCGACGATCTCGCGCCGATCTCCGGCGGAAAGCCGAAAAAGAAGCAGGAGGAACCTACCTTCTCCACCTATTTAGAGCCTGTCATGCTGCGCAAGGATGCCTCAACCCTCGCGCCGCAAACAACCTCCGAGGAGGACGAGCAGAGAGGCAAGCTCCGCCGCAGAAACCCGAAGGGCAAGAAATCCGACCAAGCGCAGGAGCGCCCTGCCGCAAAGCAGGAAAAGCCCGCACCGAAAGCGGAGAAGGTCACACCAAAGGCAGAAAAGCCCGCAACAAAGACGGACAAGCCCACACAAAAGCAGGAAAAGTCCGCACCAAAGGCAGACAAACCCGTGCAGAAGCCCGCCGATGCCGCGTCCGAAACGGCAGCCGCGCCGAAGCCGAAAAACAACAATCACCACCGCTATTACCGCAAACGGCGCAAGCCCAACGGCGGCAATAAGCCGGAAGCCTAAAAACACACCCTCTGCGGAACCCCGCAGAGGGTGTGTCAGACTGTCAAAAAACTACAGCTTTGTCATTGCGAGACCCCGAAGGGGTCGTGGCAATCTCGCAGAATCATTTAGCATCTTGTATGTATTCCGGCGAATACGAAACTTTTTTATTAGATTGC
>CAMAEX010000056.1:0-9601 GCA_945832065.1 uncultured Clostridia bacterium
CACAAAAGGCGTTTCACTCAACGTTTCCGAGGGAATTGCAAGCTTATCGCTGAGAGTGTTCGTGAAATGCTTCTTCATTTTGCTCACCTGCCTGCAAACATTCTATGCGGAAGAAGTTCATTCTTTCCTTCTTGCGCATATATTCAACCAGGTGATGCTTGTGAAACGTAATCTTCGCTATCTTCTTCCGGCTCTCGGCATTGCGGCGCTCCTATGCTTCTCCTCGGAGGCTGCGGATGCCGTCAAGGAGGGCTTGCGTATTTGCGGCATGTCGGTCATTCCGGCGCTTTTCCCTTTTTTTGTCCTGACAAATTACTTCCTCGGTATTCGTTCCGCACGGCAGCCATCCCGTATGGCAGACAGGCTGATGTCCGCCTGTTTCGGCTTGCGCGGAAGCTGTATGACGCCGCTGCTGTTGAGCTTTATGGGTGGCTATCCGGTGGGTGTCTCCTGCACCGTGCGCCTGTATCAAGACGGCGTTCTTTCCAAGCGAGAGGCGGAGCGCCTGCTGCTGTTTTGCAACAATTCAGGACCGGCGTTCTTTTTCGGCGTGATCGGCGGTACGGTGCTTCACAGCGCCAGATCCGCTGCGCTGCTCTATCTTGCGCATATCCTTGCCGCGCTTTGTTGCGGGGCATTTCTGCGTATGCCGGAAAAGGAACGCTTGATAATTCGCCGCGTCGAGCCGCAACAAACGCAGCAGCGCGGTTTTTTGGATGCGATCTCCGCCTCCTGCGCCTCTCTCCTGCAAATCAGCGGGCTGATCGTCTTCTTTTCCGTTGTGCTCTCACTAATTGAGGCGAGCGGACTTCTGAAGCTTTTTCAAAGGGCACTTCCCTTCCTGCCTGCGCAGACCCTTAGCGCGATGCTCTGCGGCTTTTTTGAGCTGTCCGGCGGTGTTGTGCGTCTTAGCTCGTGCGTACACGCGGAGGAGCTTGCCGCTTTTTTGATGGGCTGGGGCGGCATTTGCGTACATCTGCAAGCCATGAGCTTTTGGAAGAGCGCACATTTCCAGCCGAGGGGCTACTTTGCTTCCAAGCTCCTGCACGGGATGCTCTCGGTACTATTCGTTCGACTGTTTCTCTCCCCCACACCGAAGCTTGCCGTTTGCGTCAGCACCATCATGGTATTTGGTATCTTTTTCCCGCAAATTCGTCAAAAATGGGGTAGAAATCTTCAGCGAAATACGGTATAATTATCAATGAGGTGAAAAGCCATGCTGTTTCGCAAAAAAATAGACCGATTCTGTTCCTATTGCGTTCACGCGGGAAAGATCGACGAGACCACCTATCTCTGCGCAAAAAAAGGCATCGTTTCCTCCTGTCACCGCTGCCGCAAATTCAAATATGACCCGCTGAAGCGCATTCCCACACGCATGAAACCCAAGGATTTCACCAAATGTGACGATTTGGATTTTTCCCTATAAGTAAAAGGTTCCGATTTCCACAATCCGCATGGAAATCGAAACCTTTTTCTTCTTTGCGGCTGCAACAGACGGCGCTTATTGAAGCAGCATAATCAGCGTGCCCGACACAATCGCGATAAGCCCGAGGGCCGTTTTTTTGGACAGCCGTTCGTGAAACACGAAGTAGGAAAACGCCATTGTCACTAAGATGCTGAGCTTGTCAATGGGAACAACGATGCCGGCAAACCCGTCGTGCAGCGCTTTATAATAGCAGAGCCAAGATGCACCGGTGGCAAGACCGGAAAGGCAAATAAAGCCAAGCTCTTTTTTTGAAATAGTCTTAATGGTTTTCTGTTTTCCCGTAACAAACACCATGACCCATGCCATGACGAAGACAACACCGGTGCGAATCGCAGTGCCCAAATTGGACTCTACGCCGGAAATGCCGAGTTTTCCGAGGATTGCCGTAAGACTTGCAAACACGGCAGAGCCGATTGCATAGATCAGCCAGTTTCCCTTTTTGCGCTCTTTGGGCGCAGCATCCTTCTTCTCTATCATCAAGAAAGTTCCGATGCCGAGGAGCAAAACGCCGACCGCCTTCGGAAGCATCATCTTTTCATGCAGGAAAATGGTTGCCAGCAGGACGGTCAGAACCGTGCTGGATTTGTCAATAGGGACAACTTTATTAATGTCGCCAAGCTGCAGCGCTTTGAAATAGCAAAGCCAAGACGCTCCGGTAGCCATGCCCGAAAGAATCAGGAAAAGCAATGTCTTCCACTCAATGGCAGCGATCTGCTTCTGCGACCCGACAACAAACACCATGATCCACGAAAAAATCAGCACAACAATCGTGCGGATTGCCGTTGCGACCGTAGAGTCGGTATTTCGAATTCCGCACTTCGCCAGCACAGAGGTAATTCCCGCAAAAATTGCAGAGCCAAAGGCAAATAAGATCCACATTCTTTTCTCTCTCCTTGCGCGGACATCTCATCCGTGGTCTTTTCGAAAACATTATAGCACACGGCACAGGGATCGTCAATCTTCCTTGAAAGCTCCCGCGCAAAATGCAGGTTTTTGCATTTTGCGCGGGAGACTATCATACGCTCTATGTTCGAAAAGGGATTGCTTCAGGTTGCGCTTCGCAGAAGGATCAAGCCTTCTTGCGGGTCTTGATCATATCCATCGCGACTGCGGCAATGATGAGAATACCGGTGATAACCTCAAGGATGTAGTCACTGATCTCAATGCCGAACGGACGGGACTTACCGGCGTTCTCAATAACAGCCATCAGCAGCGTGCCGATGAAAGTGCCGGTGATCGCGCCACGACCGCCTGCCAAGGACGCACCACCGATAACGGCAGCGGCAATGGCGTTCATGTCATAGCCTTCGCCGGTGTTCGGCATCGCACGGAGGATACGTCCGGCGAACATCATCGCGGCAACACCGTAGATGAGACCCGCAACGGAATAGACCATATAGAAGGTCTTGCGAACCTTGATACCGGACAGACGTGCGACCTCGATACCGGAGCCGATGACGAAGAGGTCACGACCGAAAACGGTATAACGCAGTACAAGGAATGCAATGACAGCCACGAGAATCCAGATACAGGCAAGGATCGGCAGGACACCGAAGACGTTGTAGTCACCGATCTTTTCGAAGAGCTTAATAAAGGTCTTGCCGTCCGCCTCAAAGAAGGAGACAGAGTTGCCGGAGCAGGCAAGCTTCAAAATGCCGCGGTAAATGGTCTGCGTGCCGAGGGTCGCGATCATCGCGGGAACATTCAGGTCGAAGATGATAACGCCGTTGATAAAGCCGCAAACGATACAAACGACAAAGTTCAGAATAATGGCAAGCCAAACAGGCTGACCTGCACGAATCATCAGCGCCATGGTCATGCAGCCGAGACCGGCAATCGCGCCGCCGGAAATGTCGATGCCGCCGGTGATGATGATAAGTGTCTGTGCCACTGCCAGAACGCCGACAATCGCGCCCTGTTTTGTGAGGTTCATGAGGTTATACTTGGTTGAGAAAGTGTCCGAGCCAAAGAACGCCAGCAGGAACAGCGCAATGACGACAAGACCGATGGTAAACTCAGAACGCTTTACCATACGGGTGAGCAGGCTTGAGGTTTTTTTCTTAGTAGTAGTGGTCATAGTAATCTCTCCTCTTAATCTTCAATGGATGCCATACGCAGAACATCCTCTTCGGTGAGGGTTTTCAGTGCTTCCTTATCATACTCTGCGGTGATCTTGCCCTGCGCCATCACGATCAGGCGGTCAGACAAGCCCATAACCTCAGGCAAATAAGACGAAATCAGAATCACGCCGCGTCCCTGCGCCGTTAAGCCCTCAATCAGCTTAAAGATCTCCTGCTTCGCGCCGACGTCAATACCGACGGTCGGTTCGTCAAAGATCAGAATCTCGGGATCGCGGCAGAGCAGCTTTGCGATAACCACCTTCTGCTGGTTGCCGCCGGAGAGATTGCCGACAAGCTGAGAGATCGAAGGTGTTTTCACGTTCACATTTTTGGAATACTCCTGCGCGCGCTTGCTTTCTTTGCGCAGGTTTACAAAACCGCCGGTGCTGATCATATCATACGAGCTCATGTTGATATTGGTCTTGATATCCAATTTCAGCGCACACCCGTCCGCACGGCGGTCTTCAGTCAGGAAACCGATGCCGCTGTGCAAAGCATCCGTGGGATTCTTGATATTTGCCTTCTTTCCGCGCAGATAAACATCGCCGGTCAGTCGCTTTTCCACGCCGGTCAGGGCGCGCATGATCTCGCTTCTGCCCGCTCCGACCAACCCGAAGAAGCCCAAAATCTCACCCTGATGCAGGCTGAAATTTATGTTCTTAAAGTGCGTTGTGTCAGAGAAGTTCTCCACCCGGAGCAGCTCCTCGCCCGGCTCAAAATGCTCGATGTTGTAGATATCAGTTGCCGGACGGCCGACCATTTTTTGGATCAGAGAATCCTTTGTGACCGATTCAATCGGCAGCGTGTCAACATAGGTGCCGTCCTTCAGGATCGTAACGCTGTCGCAGATCTGCATGATCTCCTCCAAGCGATGCGAAATGTAGATAATGCTAACGCCGCGCGCCTTCAGCTCCGCAATGAAGCGGAACAGTATATCAACCTTTTCGTTTTCCAGAAGAGCCGTCGGCTCGTCAAAAATAACGATACGGATATCTTCGTTTACAGAAATCTTGCTGATTGTGACCATCGCCTGCATTGCAATGGGCAACTCTCGAATCTTTTCCAGCGGGTCTACACCCATTTCAAATTTATCAATGATCTTTTTGCTGTCTTGCGCCATTTTCTTCCAGTCAACCATACCCAAAGCGTTTTTGGGCTGACGACCGAGAAAATAATTCTCTGCGATGCTGAGATCAGGCGCAATGTTGACATGCTGGTAGTTTGCAAATACGCCATGCGTCTGCGCTTCCACGGCGCTGGCATTCACAACCCATTCGCCGTTATAATTCATGCTGATCTTACCCTGATTCGGTCTCTCTACACCCATGATGCACTTGATCAGAGTGGATTTGCCGGCACCGTTCTCTCCGACCAATGCACGAACCTCTCCCTTTTGCAAGGTGAAGCTCACATCATTCAGTGCGGTAACGCCGGGATAGAACTTGCTGACATGTTCTATTTTTAAGATGGTATCCTGCATTGCTACACCCTCATTCTCTTTTGGCTGGGTCGTTGCGGTCAAGACTGACCGCAACGGCCCTTTTGGTTTGGTTCAAAACTTTAATTCAGACGGAAATTACTTGACATACGGGGACATCATGAACTGGATCTCTTCGCTGTCGATGTTGTCAGCCGTGACGATAACGGGCGGGATGTTGACCTGCTGCTCAGCCTCGGGGTTCTTGCCCTCGGTGAGGGTGAGGATGGCGTTCTCCATGGTTCTGTAGCCCTGGGTGAAAGCGTCCTGCACGATGATAGCAGACAGATAGCCGTCCTTCAATGCAGCGATCTCGATGTCGTCGGAGTCAACACCGACGGAGACAACGCCGTCCTTCATGTCAGCGTTGCGGAGCGCAGCGCAAACGCCGTCGCAGGTAACGTTGTTGCCGGCATAGATGCCGATGAGGTTGGAGCCTTGTGCGGAGATAGTGCCTTCGGCGTCAGCCTGCGCGTCGGCGGAGTCGTTGCCGTTGTACTGGATGTCGGTCAGCGTCAAGGCGGGAGCGTTCGCAGCCATGTAATCCGCGAAGCCCTGCATTCTGAAGTCGAGCGCAGCGTTTTCCATGTTCATCTGCATGCCGATGACGCCGGCGTCAGTGGAGAGACCTTCCTTCTCCATCGCGGCAAGGAACGCCTCAGCAGCCATCTCGCCGATGGTGGTGTTGGAGCAGTAGTAGAACTCGTTGTAGTATTCGGCATAAGCGCCGTCGTTGCCGTTGCCGAGACCGCAGTTGACGAAGTTCAGAACGATACCTGCGTCATGCGCTTCCTTTGCCTTGGGGACGGTCGGGTCGATGTTCAGGGTTGCGGTGAGGATGGCATCGGGCTTCGCAGCGATCGCATTCTCGAAAGCCTTAACATAGCCTTCAGCGTCAGCTTCCTGCGCGGGGCCCATGACGGAGTAGTCGATCTTGATGCCGAGCTTTTCTTCGTAGTCCTTAGTAGCCTGCTTAATGCCGGTTTCAACCTGAGACCAGAAGTCGGATGCGGTGGACGGGGTAACATAGATGATCTTGTAGGTCTTTGCGCCGTCGTCATTTTCGGCGGGTTTGTCCTCATCGCCTGCGCAGCCTGCGAACAGAGCAGCGACCATGACGAGGGCAAGGATCAATGCGAGTACCTTTTTCATTGTTTTTCCTCCTAATTTCCTATATTAGATTTGCGATGTGCAAAGACATCCGTAAGTAAGCGGAGCCGCGCTCCGGGATCACATAACGCCCTTTTGCAGAATAATGCAGCCGTACGGCAGGCGCTCGCTGGTGCAAACCGTGACATAGGCGTTTTTCGCCTTTTCATAGAACTTTGTGCGTTCGATCTCACCGACGCACTTTGCATCGTAGCCGTGCTTCACGACGGCGGCGATGGTGTCATCCCACACCTTGTTCTCCTTGAGAACAACGCCGGAATCCGCATCGGGCACCATGTACTCAATGGGATGCTCGCAGTAGTCCACATCCAGCGGTACAAGCTGCAAAATCGCGTCAACCATCTCTGCAGCGGTGTTGCCCTTTGCCTGAATGCTGATGGCATTCGGAGATTTGGTAACCGGCGGATAGAAATGATCGGCAATCACGATCAGATCCCCGTGTCCGGTATCAGCAAGTGCTTTCAGCAGATCGGAGCCGATAATATCAGGAATTCCTCTAAGCATCTTTCTTCCTCCTTCAAAAATTGATATCCATTCAAAACCATTCTTCATCCCGAAGGAATGAAGAACGATGGGTACCCATCGTGGATATGTTGAGCCGCCCTTGGAAGCGGCAAGCCGTCGCGGTTATTCGGCGTGCTCTGCGAGGAATGCGTCAATCTCCGCTCTCGTCGGCATGGACGGCGTCGTGCCGAGTTTCTGGACGGACAGCGCCGCCAGCGCGTTTGCAAATCTCGCCGCTTCCCAAAGCTCCTTGCCCTCAGACAAAGCCGTCAGCAGACCGCCGTTAAAGGCATCGCCTGCGCCGGTGGTGTCAATCGCCTTGACGCGGAAAGCGGGGATGATCTCCGCTCTGCCGTTGGAATTGACATAAACGCCGCGACTGCCGAGTGTGATCAGCACATTCTGCACGCCCTTGTCGAAGAAGACCTGCGCAGCCTTGTTTGCGCTCTCCAGATCATTCACGGGGATGCCCGTCAGCTCCTCCGCCTCGACCTCATTCGGCGTGACAAGGTAAGCGCCCTTCAGGAATTCATCCGTGATCGGTTGGTACGGCGCGGTGTTGATGATCACACGAACACCGTTCTCCTTTGCGATCTTCGCGACTCTCTCATTCGCGTCCTGATTGACTTCAAGCTGAAGCAGGACATACGCGGAGTCCTTGATCTGCGCTTCTACGCTTGCAATGTCTTCCTCCGTAATGGTGCTGCACGCGCCGGGAACAATCACAATCTCATTCTGACTGGTGTTCTCGTCCACAAGGATCAGTGCAATACCGGTGGCGACATCATCATTGTAGAAAAGATAATCCTTGGAAAGACCTACTTCCTCCATGGCGTTCAGCGCAACCTCTGCCATGGAATCTCTGCCGAGCTTTGTAATCATGACGACATTGCCGCCGGACTTGTGCGCGGCAATTCCCTGATTGAAGCCTTTACCGCCGGCGCCCTGTTTAAAGAAGCTTCCCTTCACCGTCTCGCCCGGAACCGGGAGATGTGGCGTTCTTCCCATCAGGTCAACAACAAAACTACCGAATACCGTTACTTTCTTCGTCACTATGCTCTCCTCCATTCAAATCTAAAAATTGTAAAATTTCTTTCTCTTTATGTATATGTAAGGAATGTAAGGGCTTACAGGTTTCAAATCAAAGAAAGGCAACCGGTCTAAATGGTAAAATTCCGTTTGATGACTTGTTGCCTCACTTTTTTACCGTCTCTTCCTCGGAAGACATTCTGAACCGCGCAAAATCAATTCCGTCGGCAAGCAGGTGCGCGTTCCCTGCTCCGGTCTTAATTCATTTTCGAAGCGGGACATCAAATGACGCATCGCCTGTTCTCCCATTTTAGGAACATCGCGGCTGACAACTGAGATATTGTAATTCAGCCAGCGCAGCTCTTCGATATCGTCGAAACCAACCAGCGCAATGTCCTCACCGATGCGCAGACCCAATTCACCGAAGGCCTTCAGGCAGCCATAGGTCGTCATATTATTGGAAGCGAAGATCGCCGTGGGCGGCTCCGGCAGCGCACACAGTGCAAGGGTCTGCTCGTAAGCGCGTTGCACCATGAAGTCACCTTTCCGAATGTATTCCTCTCGCAGCGGAATCTGATTTTCTTCCATCGCACGGCAATACCCACGCAAACGTTCCCTACCGGGTCTTGACGCTTCCGGTCCCGTAATAATAGCAATTCTCCTGTGTCCGATGCAAATCAGTTCATTGACTGCGAGGAAAACGCCCTCATCGTCCGCAGTGACAACACGGTCAAAGGCACTGCTGTCAACCTCACGGTCGAGGAGAACAACGGGAATGCCCAGCGTCTCAAAGTTATGCAGCCGATAAAGTGTATCTCCGTCTTCTGCCGAAACAGGGGTAATGATTACGCCGCGAAGACGGTGCTCACGCATCGAGTCTAACACCTTATGTTCCCTTTCAGGGCTTTCATTTGTGCCAAACAGGAAAATATTCAAGCCCATTTCGTCAGCGGCAAGCGTAATGCCTTGCAAAAGCTGCGAAAAGAATGGGTTGCTGATATCGGGAATCACAACACCTACAGAGGTTGAGGTGGAGGTGCTGAGACTGCGGGCAGCGTTATTCGGAACGTAGTTTAACTTCTTCACCGCAGCAAGAACGCGCTCTGTGTTCTTCTCACTGACCGTGGTGGAATGGTTCATCACGCGAGAAACCGTTGCGATAGAAACGCCCGCCTCTTTCGCGATCTCATAAATATTCGCTTCTTGCTTAATCATTCCACCCAACTCACTTCTGTCGAACGCAAATGTAAACGCTTACTTCTCTTTACATCATCAAGATACGCCACTTTTTTCCGCTTGTCAATAGGTCGCAACAAACTTTGGTGAATTCAACAAATCCTACCCTTCCAAATTGGTTAACACGCACAACAGGAAGTGGACATACTCACCCACTTCTGTCCAAAATGATGCTGATACGAGAAGAATAAGCTCCAGCGCAGCCTTCCATCTACCCTTGCAGCCCACCTTTTCACGGCAATGAACGAGAAAAAGATTATAACGCTTACCAAATCGTTACAGGAACCGGAGGCTGTCCGGTTTTGCTGACTCTGGTCGGGCTGCGCCCTCCTTCCGTCAGCAAAACCGCAGTCCGAATCTTGTAACTCTTTCGCGTTTTTCCAGTCTCACATCATTGACAAACGAACATTACGCTCGCATTCTCTCTTGAACATTGAACTTTTCTTCAAGTTCTAACGGAGATTTTGCTTTGCCAAAGCCTGTTTGTGTTCATAATTATAAACATTATCATTTCGGCACTCAATGACCGTTACTGCCGAAAAGATAAAAAAAAGAAAAACACCATTGTAAATTACAACG
>CAMAEX010000057.1:0-9521 GCA_945832065.1 uncultured Clostridia bacterium
ACGCGGAGCGTCGGCGGAGCGCCGACGGCAGATGGCGGCGTGTATGCTCTGCCCGACGGCACATATCAGTACACCGTCAAAGCTGACGGCTATATCAATGTACGCAGCAGCTTCACTGTCTCCGGCGCGGCGCAGACGATCCCCGTGACCATGCAGGAAGGCAGCAATGTTTGGAGCGGCGCAGTCGCCGAGGAAGCCCCGCAGACACAGGAGATCGACGGAAAGATTTACTATCTTATCACCACCTCTGAAGAGCTTGCGTGGTTTGCCGAGGCAGTCAAGAGCGACGGGACCCTCAACGGCAAGCTGATGAGCAACCTCCTGCTCAACAGCGAGGAGACACCGACGGTCAACCGTTGGAACGGGATCGGCAGCTACAGCACGAAATATGTCGGCACCTTCGACGGCAACGGCAAGCAGATTCTTGGCTATTACAGCAAATACGAAAACTATACAGGCGGCAACGGTCTGTTCGGCTATCTCGGCGAGGGTGCGATCGTAAAGGATCTGACCCTCGGCGGCACGATCGAAGGCGACGGAACGGTCGGCGCGATCGCGGGGCAGTCCTATGGACAAATCGAGGGCTGCGTCAGCCGTGTGAATATCACAAACAAGAGCGCCTGCACCGGCGGTATCGTCGGCAGGGCCTATTCCACCGCAGCAATCGTCAACTGCGGAAACGAGGGGAATATCACTTCCCTGCTCAATAGCACCTACAGCGACGCAAAGGTCGGCGGCATCGTCGGCGAGAGCTACTGTGCCGTCCTCGGCTGCTACAACAGCGGCAATATCGACGGCGGCAGCAAGAACAGCGGCAAGGTTGCGGGCATCCTCGGCTATACGAACAACGGCGACACCCGCATTGAAAACTGCTATAATCTCGGCGCGATCAGTGGCACGGACTATGTTGCCGGCATTTCCGCGCGCCATACGATGGGCGCTGCGCCGAGCATCCAAAACTGCTACTCCGTCGGCACGATCACAGCAAGCGCCGGTGCGACCCATGTGGGCACAATTGCGGGTGATCTGCTCGGTACGGTAGAAAACTGCTACTATCTTTCGGGCAGCGGAGAGACCGCCGTTGGTTACATTCGGGATGGCGTGACGATCACGGCTTCCGCGAAGGAAGCAGCGGAAATGAAGACGCGCGAATTTGTCCTGCTCCTTGGCAACACTGCTTATCATCTGGATACGAACGGCGGCTATCCCGTCCTTGCTTGGCAGGGCGGCGAACATGTTGTCGATACGGAGTCTGCGGCTGCCGTCGCGGCGGTAAAGGACGCGCTGACCGTTACGCCGACGACTGTTACCGAAGCATGCGTGCTCGACCTTCCTGTGAGCGCGGAGGGCTTTGATGGCACGATCCGTTGGGAAAGCAGCGACGAGAGCGTCATTGCCACAGACGGCACGGTCACGCTTCCGCTTGAGGGAACCTCCTATGTCACCCTGACCGCAACGATCAGCCTTGCGAGCGAAAGTACAACAAAGCAGTTCGTCATTACCGTCATCTCTCTTGCCGCACAGTACGAGCAACGCCTGACCGATGCGCAGACATGGCTCAACGACAGGAGCAGCCTTTCTCCGAAATGCGGAGCGGATACCAATCTGTGCACCTATGTGCAGACGCTTCTGGAAAACGCAGGCTACACGGATATTACGGTTTCCGTCACGCAAACCGGCACACTTACCTACCCCGCCGATCTTGCTTGTGAAGCGGACATTGCAGAAAACGGCGATATCACCTATTTCAGCACCGACCCGACAAGCCTTACCTTTGCGGTTCGCGGCGCGATAATTCACGATATTCAGCTTCAGCTGTCGCTGGGCGGTCAGAACCGCAGCGTCACTGTCACGGTGCATTTGGAATGGGATCGGGAGGCGGTATCGGCGTACCTTTCCTCGGCGGCACAGTGCATCACCTTTGACTCCTTCCGCGGAGAAAACGCGGATCAGGAGCATATCACACAGAATATGCTTCTGCCGCAGCGTTTGAGTGCTTATCCCTATGTTACGGTGGCGTGGGTCAGCAGCTCCGATAACATCGAGATCAGCGGAGATGCCGTCTCCGACACTCTGACGGCACAGGTGCGTGCCCCGTCTGAGGACACCGCCGTCACCCTCACGCCGACGCTGACCTTCGTATTAAATGATAGCGCCATGGAGATAACGCCTTTCGACCTGATCGTTTTGGCGGAGGACCTCGAACCGCTCCGCGTGCAGATGCAGCAATCACTGAATGAATGCTATCTCACGGAAAAACTCACCTACATCGTAGGCAAGCAGCCGATCGACCCGCAGGCGGTATGCGGAGATATCCAGCTCCTGACGCCTGCGAAAACAGGGATCGAAGACTATCGCTCCTATCGCTTTACCGTAACTTCGAACGACGAGTCGGTCATTCGGGTGAACGGCTATCGCGCAGTGGTCTATCAGCCGATGCCGGGTGAGGCTCCGGCTTCCGTGACGCTCACAGTTACGATGCAGCACAAGGAAAAAGCGGTCAGCGTAAGCAAGACGATCGAGCTGAAGGTCATTCCGCTGACGGTGGAAGAGCTGGACGATGCCCTTGTGCTGATGGACGAAGCAAAGGCGCACTATTGGGACGGCATCAACGACGGTGCAAATGCTTCCTGCTACAGCATCACCAAAAGCCTGCATCCGTTCAAGGAGGTCACGCGCAATGCCGACGGCACGCTCCGTTGGGCATATGCCGTAAACGACTGCCTGCAAACGGGCATCGTCGCGGGCGATATGGCAGATTTCTCCGTTGTCGGCGGACAGGAGCAGTACAACAAATTCAAGTCGAGCGTACCGTCAGTGATCGCACACGAGACGCTTCTTCTGACGGTTCCGAAATACAACACAGCCGTCACGGTCGAGAGCGTTTTGGAGCATGAGACCTATGCGAAATACGCCGAGACCGTCAGCGGTAAGTGGTATGACGAATATTTCTCAAAGCTTGTTGGGCAAAAGGTTTCCGCAACAATGACCGTCCTCGGAACGGACGGCGCGAATCCCGATGGTGAACAGCCCCCCACATTGGTTACGGTAACAGTTCGTCTGACCGGCGTGAATGAAGTCGGCGCGATCGACCGCACTTTTGAAACGACCTCCGATCAGACCGTGGCCGAGGTATTGCAACTCGGCTTCGGCGAGACATATTCGCTGACCGTCAGCAACTACGGCTATATCGACTCGCTGCACGGCGACGAGGCCTTCGAGGCTGCCAATGCGAAGGTTCCCTACTGGGGCCAGTATTTCTTCGTCAACGGTGAATATGACACCGCGTCCACGCTTTCAACGCTTGTTGAAGACGGTGGCATTTATGGCGTGTTTGCCAATGAGATGACCACAGCCGCAGACAGCTTCTACGGATATAAGTACAATGTCTGGCTCCATGAAGCTGCGCTCACCGTAGCTGCGGGGGAGGAATTCAGCGTAACCGTCTATCAGATGGTCGGCTCCTCCGCAATGGCGCAGTCCAATATTTCGGTGTTCTGCGCAGGAACGGAGGTAGGAAAAACAAATCAGGACGGCAAGCTGTCAACCACTTTTGATCAGGTGGGTACTTATATCCTGTACACGGGTGACGAAAATCACACCTACAGTCAGTGCATTGTTACCGTAACCGAAAACGGGCATCAGCTTACGGCGGTTGCAGAAAAAGCACCGACCTGTACAGAAAGCGGCAACATTGCCTACTGGGTCTGCGCCACTTGCGGAAAATACTATCGCGACGCAGCAGGCATGACCGAGATCACACTGCAAGATACCCTCATTCAGCCTATGGGACACATGGTGGTGATCGATCCCGCTGTTCCTGCAAGCTGCACAAACGGCGGCAAGACCGAGGGAAAACATTGCTCCGTCTGTAATGCGATCCTCGATGCACAAGAATCTGTTCCTGCAATGGGTCACAGCTTCGGGGCGTGGAATGTCGCGGAAGCGCCGACCTGCACGAAGAATGGCAAGCAAACACGCTCCTGCACCGTGTGCGGCACTTCCGAGGAGGAAACCATACCTTCCCTCACCTGTCCGAGCGGAAAGCTGACCGATGTTCCAAAAAACGCATGGTATCATGATTCTGTAGACTACATGATAAAATACAGTCTCATGAAGGGCGTCAGCGCCGCGAGCTTTGACCCGGAAGGAACCGTGACGCGTGCTCAGCTCGTTACCGTTCTCTACCGAGTCGCCGGGGAGCCGCAGGTGGAAGGGAAGCACCCATTCACGGATGTCAGCGACGGGCAGTGGTATTCCGACGCGGTTGCATGGGCGTCAATGAACGGCATTGTCAACGGCGTCACACCGACGAGCTTCGCACCGGACAGCCCGGTAACCCGTGAGCAGATCGCAGCGCTTCTCTATCGCTATACCAAATCTGTAGCGGTCAAGGAGAACAAATTGAGTGCGTTCCCTGACGCAGACAAGATCAGCGGCTATGCGTTCGATGCCTTGAATTGGGCGGTTGCCGAGGGATTGATCGTCGGCAGCGACGGCAAGCTCCTCCCGCAGGAGAGCGCAACACGCGCAGAGATCGCAACAATCCTGATGCGACTGCTGGAAAAATAGTTTAAAACCGAAAAATACGACCGCTCGGAAAACCCGGGCGGTCGTTTCTATTATGCCATTTTTGATTTCATATCGGAAAGACGGTTGAGGGCTTCATAGAGCGTTTCGTCCTTTTTTGCAAAGTGCATTCGGACAATATCCGGCACATCCTCCATAAAGAACGAGGTGCCCGGAACGACGGCAACGCCGACCTTCTTTGCCATTTCTTCACAGAACTCCACATCGCTCTGCCCTTTTTTCATAAACTGACCGATGTTGGCAAGGACGAAATACGCGCCCTGCGGGTCGGTATACTCGATGCCGATGCGGTCTAAGCCCTCGGTAAAGAGCTTTTTCATATGGGCGTAATGCGCGCCGAATTCCTCGTAATAGCTGTCAGGCATTTCCAGACCCACCACAGCCGCCTCCATAAGCGGTGAAGGTGCGCCAACGGTATTAAAGTCGTGAAATTGCTTGATCTTGTCCATGATATGCTGCGGCGCGATCGCATAACCGAGACGCCAGCCCGTGATGGAATAGGTCTTGGACAGAGAACTGCAGGAGACGGTGCGCTCCCACATGCCGGGCAGACTGTTCATATAGATATGCTGATGCGGTGCGTAGACGATATGCTCATAGACCTCGTCCATAATAACATAGGTGTCATACTTCACGGCAAGCTCCGCGATCTGCGTCAGCTCCGCGCGGGTAAAGACCTTGCCGCTCGGGTTGGACGGATTGCAGATGAGAATCGCCTTTGCGCCCTGCTTGAAAGCGTCCTCCAGCACATTGGCGTCATAATCAAAAGTCGGCGGAACCAGCGGGACGAAAATCGGCTCACAACCGACCAGAAGCGTCTGCGCGCGGTAGTTTTCAAAATACGGCGAGAACATGATGACCTTATCCCCGGGATTCGTCAACGCAAACAGCGTATCGACCATAGCCTCAGTCGAGCCGATCGTCACGACGATCTCCGTCTCCGGGTCGAGAGTGCGCCCCATAAAACGCCCGCACTTTTTTGCCAGCGCGCGGCGGAAGTTCGGCGCACCCATCGTGATGGGATACTGGTGCGGGCCGATGGCGCTGACCTCTGCCAGACGGTCGGTCAACTCCTTCGGGGGATCAAAGTCCGGAAAGCCCTGCGCCAAATTGATGGCATTGTTCGCAATCGCGATTCTCGTCATGCGTCGTATCACGGAATCGGTAAAATGTTGGGTTTTTCTGCTCATTTCCTGCATGGTAGTTTCCTCGATTCTATATCATTTCAGTCCGAGCTTCTGCGGCGTGACGGTTTCAATCGCATTCTCGGAAAGCACCGCAAGCAAGCGAGCTTCATCCGAAACGCGGAAGACCATATAAGCAACATCGACACCGCGCTCGATCAGGGAATACATGTATTCAATGTCGATCTTCTCCTGCGCCATCAGAGACAGCACACGCGACAGTCCGCCTGGGGCATCCGGTACGGCGATCACGGCAACCTCGTTGACACTGAGAATGCAGTTTTGCTCCGACAGCGCCGCTTTCGCTGCGGAGATATCGCTGACAAGCATACGCAGGATACCGAAATCCGCCGTATCCGCAATGGAGAGTGCGCGGATATCGACGCTGCATTCAGACAGTGCTCGGACGACTGCGGCGATCTTGCCCGATTTATTCTGTAAAAATACGGAAAGCTGCTGTACCATCGTACTCCCTCCTTAATCCAATAGCTTGCGCTTGTCGATCACGCGAACCGCCTTGCCCTCTGAACGCGGAATGGAATTCGGCTCGAGCAGCGTGACCTTCGCGGTAACACCCAAAAGCGTCTTTAGTGCGGCGGAAAGCTCCTTTGCCCGCTCTGAAAGTCCGCGCACGGTATCCGAGAAGATCTCGTTACTGATCTCCACCTGTACCTCAATGCTGTCAAAGTTATTTGCGCGATCCACAACGATCTGATAGTTTGCGGTATAGCCCTTCTCCAGAAGTACCGTCTCGATCTGCGACGGAAACACATTCACGCCGCGAATGATGAGCATATCGTCCGTTCTGCCCCGCGGCTTGGTCATTTTGACCAGCGTTCTGCCGCAAGAGCACTTCCCTCTTGTGATCACGCCGATGTCGCGCGTGCGGTAACGGAGAATCGGGAACGCCTCCTTCGTGATACAGGTAAAGACCAGCTCGCCCTGCGTCCCCTCCGGCAGCACCTCTCCCGTGTCCGGATCAATGACCTCGACGATAAAGTGATCCTCGTTGACATGCATGCCCGTCTGCTCTTTACACTCAAAGGCAACGCCGGGCCCGATGATCTCCGTCAAGCCGTAGATGTCATAGGCGGTCAGTCCGAGCATCTCCTCGATCTTGCGGCGCATTTCATTCGTCCACGGCTCCGCGCCGAAAACACCTGCTTTGAGCTTGATATCGTCCTTCGTGTAGCCGTTGGCGTAGAGCACCTCGGCAATATGCAGGGCGTAAGACGGCGTGCAGCACAAAATGGTAGAACCAAAGTCTTTTAGAATCGTGACCTGCCGCTGCGTATTGCCGCTGGACACCGGTACGGTCGTCGCACCGATGCGCTTTGCGCCGCCGTCCGCGCCAAGTCCGCCTGTGAACAAGCCGTAGCCGTAGGAGACATGGACGACATCCTCATCCGTACAGCCGGCAGCGGTCAACGCGCGTGCGACGCATTCATCCCAAACATCCAGATCATTTCGGGTATAGCCGACGACGATCTGCTTGCCCGTTGTGCCGCTTGATGCGTGCAGACGGACAACATCCTTTAACGGAACTGCGAACAATCCGTAGGGATAGGTATCGCGCAGATCCTGCTTATAGCTGAAGGGCAGCTTATGCAGATCGTCGATTGTGCGGATATCGTCGGGAGTAACGCCCGCCTGCTCCATCTTATTGCGATAGAAGGGTACGTTTTCATACACACGGCGCACGGTCGCAGAAAGACGCTCATTTTGGAGCGCAATGATTTTCTCGCGCGGCGCGGTTTCAATTTCCGCCTGATAATATCTTTCCATCTTTCTTTACGCTTTTGCGCCGAGCGCAAAAGCCCTTTCATTCATTTCTTTGAATTTCGGCGGAACGCTTGCGTCAATCGCCTGTACCCACTCCGCGTCGGTAAAGTCAAAGTATTTGGACAGCCTCCCCATGAGCACGAGGTTGACTGCCTTGCTCGAACCCGCGCTTTCCGCAAGCGAGAGTGCGTCAATTGCATCCACCGTGAAGCCTGTCGCACCCATGGTATCCACCAAATTTCTCGGATACTCTGCGGCTCCCGTAATGACGGGCATGGGATTTATCTCCTGCGTATTGGTAATGATGGTGCCGCCGTTTTTCAAATACTCTGTCCAGCGCGCCGCTTCCAGAAGCTCAAAAGAGACGATAAAGTCCGCCTCTCCCTTGTCAATGACAGGAGAATAAACCTTCTCGCCGAAGCGGACATAGGTTACGACGCTGCCGCCGCGCTGGCTCATGCCATGCACCTCGGACACCTTGACATCATAGCCCCTCGCAAGCAGCAGCTTTCCCAGCAGCTTGCTCGCAAGCAGACTTCCCTGCCCACCAACGCCGACGATCATCACATTGCAAGTCTTCATTCGTTTCCCTCCAATGCGCCGAATTTGCAGAGCTGCGCGCAAACGCCGCAGCCTGTGCAAAGGGTATTGTCGATCTTCGCTTTCCCGTCTGCCATGCTGATGGCGGGGCAGCCGACCTTCATGCACATTTTGCAGCTTTTGCATTTGTCTGTGTTCACCGAAAGCGGTTTCTTATGCTTGACATATTTCAGCAGCGCACACGGACGGCGGGAGATGATCACGGATGCTTCGTCAGCAGCAAGCTCCTCTTTCAGGACGCTTTCACACTGTCCGAGGTCGTAGGGGTCTACGACACGCACCCGCGCAATTCCCAGCGCATGACAGAGCGCTTCCAAATCGACCTTTGCCGTTGGATCACCCTTCAGGTTAAAGCCCGTGGTCGGGTTCTGCTGATGTCCCGTCATGCCGGTAATGGAGTTATCGAGAATGATAACGGTGCTCTTGGAATCGTTATAGGCGATGTTGACCAGTCCAGTCATGCCGGAATGCATAAAGGTCGAATCGCCGATCACTGCGACGGTATTGCCGTCCGTCTTGCCGCCGTTTGCCTTGTTAAAGCCGTGGATGCCGGAGACGGAAGCACCCATACAGACCACGGAATCCACCGCATTCAATGGAGCAACCGCGCCGAGGGTATAGCAGCCGATGTCTCCTATCACGGTAAGCTTTAGCTTGGAAAGAACATAATACAATCCGCGATGCGGGCAGCCGGCGCACATGACAGGCGGACGGGGCGGAATCGCCGTTTCCAGCGCTCTCCCCTGCGGCGCTTGCAGCCCGAGTCCTTCCGCAACAAGATTCTGAGACAGCTCTCCGATGTTGGAGAAGCGGTTTTTCCCCTCGACCTTCAAACCGATCGTCTTGCAATAGTCCTCGATAAAGCCGTCCAACTCCTCGACGACGATCACGCGCTCCACAGAGGCTGCAAAATCGCGCAAAAGCTTCATTGGCATCGGCCAAATCATACCGAGCTTTAATACACTGACCTCTTGACCGCAGACCTCGCGGACATATTGATAACAGGTGCTGGAGGTGATGATACCGAGTTTATTCTCCGTGCCGCGCTCGATACGGTTGCAGGACGTGGTTTCGGCGAATTCTGCAAGCGCATTCAGCCGTTCCTCAACGATCGGATGGCGCTTTTTCGCAAAGCCGGGCATCATGATGTACTTCGGCGGTTTCTTTTCGTAGGGCTTCTGTGCAGGTTCCACGCGTTCGGACGGCTCAACAATGCTCTGGGAATGCGCCACGCGGGTACACATTTTGAGAAGCACAGGCGTGTCAAATTGCTCAGAGAGCTCATAGGCAAGCTTTGCAAACGCGATTCCCTCGGCGGAGTCCGACGGTTCCAGCATCGGGAGCTTTGCCGCCTTTGCATAATTG
>CAMAEX010000058.1:0-9479 GCA_945832065.1 uncultured Clostridia bacterium
GGAGAAAACCTCATAATGACCTCTGACCGATACGATACTCCAAAGCATACTCTGACTTCCTTTCGTCGTTTCTGCTTGAAGTATAGCGCTTTCCCTGTCCAATAAATCGGACTGTATAAAAATTTTTATTGTTTTCCTGCGCATCCCGGACATTTCCCTGCCAGACGCGCAGGAGCATACGCCGCCGGTCGTGCCTGCACGGGATTGCCGCGTCGCGTTGCTCCTCGCAATGACATGAAAAGCCTCCTCATTGTCATTGCGAGGGCGCCTGCGCCCGTGGCAATCTCATGCCGGCACCATGCTAAACGTACCACGCTCTGCAAAGGGTGCATAAGCCCGCATGCAGATGGAAAAAGAAAACGCCTTGACGGGAACTGCTTCGCGTCGAGGCGTTTTCTTCGTGTATCACTCCGTCACGACAAAAGTATCGTAGAACACTGCCACCATCTTCGCGCACTGGGCGCGGGTGGCTTTTCCGTTCGGAAGCAATCTCCCTCCGTCGCCGCTGACAATGCCGTTGGCAACCGACCATTGCATGGATTCAAGGGCGTAATCCGCAACGGAAGCAGTGTCTGAAAACGAATCGAGCTGCGCAAGTGTCGAGCAGTCGCAGCCCTTGCTGCGGGCGTAGCGGTAGAGCATCGTCGTAAGCTGCTGCCGCGTGATATCCTCGTTCAGCCCGAAGCGCGTCTGCGTAATACCGTTGACCACGCCGTTAGCATACGCCCAGTTGACAGCGTCGGAATACCACTGTCCCGATGCCACATCGGTGAAAGGCGCCTTGCTCGTTACGGCAGGCGCACCGTCTATACGGTAAAGCACGGTGACAAGCATCGCGCGGGTCATATGGCTCTCCGGCGCAAATTCCGTCTCGCTCATCCCGCTGAACAGCCCGATCTGCACCGCACGCGCCACCCATTCATAATACCATGCGCTTTCAGGAACATCCGTAAAGCTGATATTGGGCAGCGGATCCGGCTGAGGCTGAGGCTGAGGCTCCGGCTCCGGCGGCGCATCGGTGTCCACCTCCCATTGCGCGTAAAGCGTACAGGTGCCATAGGCGGGTGCGAGCGTCTGCGCGGTATATTCTTTGCCGCCGGAGAGCTTGTCATACCAGCCGAGCAGCTTGTAGCCCGCACGCTTCGCCGTTGGGAGCGTACCGAGCGCCTCGCCCGTCTTATAATAACGGTACGCGTATTCCGGCTCACCCGTCGCGCCGTTATAGCTGATGCAGAGATACTTCTTTGTGCCGAGGGTATAATCCCCGCTCAGGTAGAGATTCGCCTCATCCATACGGCGGCGCGCAAGGCCCGAAACAAAGCTTCCGCCCGCATTGCACCAGCTTCCCATGGTATTGACGAACTCCATCTCGTCATAACCGCCATAGAGAATATACTGATAGATACTCTTCTCCGGGTTCATCCACTGCTGCCCGAGATTATAGGTAAAGCTGATAATCGCGTCATACTGCGTCTGCGTATGCTCCACGGTAGATTTTTCGAGCAGCTGATCGACGGTCTTTTCCTTGTCCGCCAGCATGACCCGTAGGAGATAGTCCGCCTCCTCCTCGGTAATGCCATTCGGATAGTCATCCTTATTGCACCGCGAACCGTAGCCGATGCTATACTGGCTGTAGTCCCATGTCGCAAATTGGACAAAGCCCTCGTGATCCTTGATGAACTGCACGCCCGCCTCGCTTGTCTTCAATTCCGGCGGCTCCGGGAGGGGTTCGGGACTCGGATCGGGATTCGGTTCTGTCTGCACCTCCCCGTTGGGATCCGTCACAGCGGTATCCGACCAATGGGCATAGACTGTGTTATTCTGCGTCACCGCATCCGAATTGCAAACATGCGTGCCGCCGCTGGACGCGGTGTACCAGCCTGCGAAATATTTCCCGCTGCGGCTTGCCGTCGGAAGGGCGGAATAAGTACCGCCGTAGGGATAGCACAAGACGGTATTATCGTCCAGCGTGCCGCCGTTGGCGTTAAAGATCAGATAGCGGAAGTTCGCCTCACAGTTGCCGGAATAGCTGCCGTAGAGGAACAGCTTGATCTCCCGCAGGCGGCGGTTCAGACGCTGCTGCGAAAATACGCCGTCCGAGCCCTTGACCCACGCGCAAAACGCCGAGGCAAGCTGGGCGTCCGTGTAATTACCGGAGACGATCACCTTCCACCAGCTGTACGTATCGGTTAAAATGTCGCCATATTGCATTACAATGTCAACCACAGCGTCAAACTGCTGCTGGTTAAGAGAAACGTCATAGCTGGATAAAAAGTTGTTTACGATCTGCTCCGCGCCTGCCAGCTGCGATGTGCCGCCGTAGCTGCCGCCCATCATCTCGTTGATAAAGGCGATACCCGCCTCGCTTGTCGTGAGCGGCTGCGGCGCACGCGTCTGTGCTTGCAGTTCCTCGTCTGTCTGCCCCAAGTTCTCCTGTGAGGTCAGATCTTCCTCCGTCTGCTGCGCGGCTGTTTCAAGCTCCGCTTGCTCGCCTTCTACGGCGAACACCGGCAGGATCAGCCCCGAGAGCAGACACACGATCAGCAGGAGGCTGCATAGAAATCGTTTCATAGTTTCACTCCTGTCGGGATAATGTCAAGCCCATTGTAACAGACGATTCGACTTTCGTCAAGGTCGCTTTGACTTATTACGAGTAGATTTGACAAAAATAATTACAAAAAAGTAACAAAATGCCTCCTGTAGGGCGGGGACATGTCCCCGCCATGGCAGCTACGATACTGCTTGCAGTATCGTAAACCCGTGCGGATGCCGCTTACGCGGTCGGCGGGGACATGTCCCCGCCCTACAGAGGGCTGCACCTTGTTCAGAGATTCTTTAGTATAAATTCCCGGACATCGGCGTAGACTGTTGCGTGATTTTCCTCATTCAGGATCTCGTGTCTGCCGTCGTACAGGCGCAGGGTGACATCGGTCATGCCGCTGTCACGGAACTTTTGCGCAGTCTTTTCCACTCCCTTTGCCATATTGCCGACAGGGTCGTTTTTGCCTGCGATGAACAAGACAGGCAGATTTTTCGGCATAGCGCACAGATTTCTTTTTTTCTGGATCATGGCGATGCCGCCGAGCATATCCTGCGACAGTCCGACGGTCGCCATGCCGCCGCAGAGCGGGTCGGCATTGTAGCGATCCACCACCTCACGCTTTGCGCAGATCCAGTCATTTTCGCTCGTCGCATCCTTGAATTTGGCATTGTACGCGCCGAAGATCAGCTTATTCAGCAGCTTGCTGTGCCCTTTCCCGCCGACGCGGCACTTTTCCAGCGCGCAGAGCGCCCTGCCCGCGCACAGAACAGGGGCAGGCTGCCAGCCCGTGCCGCAGATGACCGCCGCACGCAGCTCCGCGTCAGGATAACGGAACAGGAGGGTGCGCGTCAGGAAGGAACCCATACTGTGTCCGAAAAGGAAGTACGGCAGATCCGGATATTCCGCGCGGGTACGGCGCAGCAGCTCGTAAGTGTCGTCTGCCGCGTTTTCCCAGCCGCCCTCGAAAAAGAGCGGCGTACCGTCGCCGATGGATCTTCCGTGGCCCATGTGATCCTCGCCGACGACTATCATGCCGTTGGCATTCAGAAAGCGTGCGAAATCATCATAGCGCAGCATATGCTCCGCAATTCCATGGACGATCTGCACCACCGCGACGGGCGTGTCCTGCGGCTGCCACTGATAGGCATGGATGCTCCCGCCGCCCTTGGATGGATACTCAAATTCTTTCATAAAAATCTCCTCTACAGTCCGATTTATCGGACACTCCTTTTGCTATAATGTGTACAACAAATGAAAGGAGCCGTCAAGATGAACAACATGATCGACTTAATTCCCTATCTTCCCCGTGAGGCTGTGATGCCAAAAAAGAGACGCTGCAGACGCTTCGGCAGCATTGCCGCCTTTATCGAGAGCGTTGTCACGCTTTGCATCGGCATTGGCTTTTTCCTTTTCCTCGCCGCATTTTTCAGCGTTATTTAACATTTTTGTGATAGAGCAGGCGCAAGCCCTTGAGCATCAGGCTGCGGTCATAGATCATCTCGCGGCGGCACAGCGGGATCACGAATTTCGCGATGCCGCCCGTGGCGACGACCCTCACAGGCGTGCCAAGCTCTGCCTCCATTCGGTCGAGCAGCCCGTCGAGCATTCCCGCCGCGCCGAACATGATGCCGCTGCGCATGGAGTCGCGGGTGTTTTTGCCGATGGCATGCTGCGGGCGGTCCAAGCTGATGCCGGGGAGCTGCGCCGTGCGTCCCGTCAGCGCCTCCATGGAGATCTTTACGCCGGGGCAGATACAGCCGCCGATAAACGCGCCCTCTTGGTCGATGGCGGTGATGGTCGTCGCAGTGCCCATGTCAACGAGCAGCAGCGGTGCGCCGTACTCCGCGATGGCGGCAACCGCTGCGACAATCAGGTCGCTGCCGATCTCCGCAGGATTCTCCATACGGATGTTCAGCCCGGTTTTGATGCCGGGGCCGACGATGAGGCAGCTCTTGCCCGTCAGCTTGCGGATGGCGGTCTTGAGCGAATTCATCACCGGCGGCACGACGGAGGAGACGATGCTCCCGTCGATCTTCTCCGGCGTGACCTCAAACAGGCTGAGCATGTTCTTCAGCTCCGCGCAGTACTGATCCGAGGTCTTGATCAGGTCGGTCGCCATGCGCGCCTCAAAGAGAATTTCGTCATTCTCAATGCAGCCGAGAACGATGTTGGTATTGCCGATGTCTACTGCCAGAATCATAACGCTTCCTCCGTATAAACTTCTTTGACGCAGCACTCCGCCGCGCCGTCGTGGAGCTCGATGACGCCGTAGCTCGGCATATAGCCGCCGCAGGCGCCCGGATTGAGCAGCCAAAGCCCATCCAGCTCCTCGCAGTAAGCGCAGTGCGTATGCCCGAACAGGGCTACCTGCGCCTCTTTTTCCCTCGCGGCATATTGCAGCCGCAGGAGCCCGCCCTTCACGCCGTAGCGGTGCCCGTGGACGGCGAGCAGTTTCACGCCCTCCCACCGCAGAAGCGCCTGTTCCGGCGTCCTGTTTTCAAAGTAATCGCAGTTACCGCGCACACGGCACAGAGGAAGGTAAGGGAACTCCCGCTCGATTGCGTCGGCGTCATCCGCATGGTCACCGAGGTGGACGACCGCGTCGGGTCTCTCACGCCGCACCGCAAGCAGCATATGCTCCGTCTCCCGATGGGAATCGGACACGACCAAAAGCTTCATTGCGTCACCCTTTCACAAGTACTTGCATACAGTATATTATAGCAGATCGTCAAGAGGGAGGCAATCGCCATGAAGCAAGAATCGCAGAAATTTCCGCATTTTTCCGCCGAGCAGGTGAAACAGGTGCTCGGTTCTCCCGAAGGCAAACAGCTCATCGCCCTGCTTGGCCGTGACGGCGGTAAGGGAATGCAGCAGGCTGCGGAGGAATACCGCAAAGGGAATCTCGAAGGCGCACAGGAGGCACTGAAGCCGCTCATACAAACGACTGAGGCGGAGGCGCTTCTGAAAAAGCTGAACGGAAGGTAGGTGATCGGCACGGAGGGTCTGGAGGAGAAGCTGCAACAGCTTCTGAACGATCCCGACAGCATGGCGCAGATCATGTCGCTTGCGCAGTCCTTTGGCGCGGCGCAGCAAACTGCGCAGGAGCAGCCGCAGCCCGCCGTGCCGCCCATCGACGACGGAGCAATGCGCGCGATCATCGGCGTGATGCAGCAGCTGCAACACACGGACAGCCGTCAAGATGCGCTGCTGTCGGCGCTCAAGCCCTATCTTGCGCCGGCGCGCCGAGAAAAAATTGACCGCGCTGCACAGATCGCTCGCATCTCCCGCTTGGCAAGCAGCGCGCTGCAAAATGATCTGTTCGGAAAACGGGGAGGTTAAGCCGTGTATCATCGATATATGCCAAATGCGAACGGGCAGTACCGTCGGCAGACCGTGCAGGAGGCAAAGCCAACGCCTTGCCCGCCGGATCGAAATGCCGCACCGAAACGGGACGCGCCCACGGAACACCGCGAGCCGAAGCAAGCGTCTTTGCAGGGATGCGCACCGCCGCCCGCGCAGAAGGACTGCCCGCCGAGGGAGCAGACTCCCAAGTGTAAGCAAGCGCAGAACAGCGCACTCTCCGTGCTTTTTCCGGGCATGGACGGCGGTGATCTGCTGCTGATCGCGCTTTTGCTGCTCCTGATCTCCGAGGGCAACGAGGACGCCGCGCCGACCATTCTTACGCTCGCCCTCGCTCTCATTCTATAATCACCGCAAAAACCCGCCGATACCGCAAACGGTATCGGCGGGTCGTTGCGATGATTGGTACGAGACATATTTTCGCGATGCTTACCTTATCATCGCGAAAATGCAACGCCGGTACGGCGTTGAAAACCGATTGAAATGAATATTTTAATCGGTTTTTAGTATCAGAGGCGTTCCCATGCAGCGTCAGCAGGCAGTAATACTAACTACCGACGAAAAAGAGGCTTTTCATCGGTGGTGCAACGCCTTGCGGAGCGCCGCTTCGAAAAAACTTGCGTTATGTCATTCCATGTGATATACTGAAAAAAAGAAGCGCATCTTGTTTCTTACATTGTGTTATAGGAGTGTGAGCTTATGTATTGCAGTCATTGCGGCTCTGCGCTTTCCGAAGGCAGCGCGTTTTGTCCTCATTGCGGCGTTAAGATCAACACCGCTGCACAGCCCGTCCCGGAGTTACCCATAACAGATGCCACGCCCGCCGCTCCTTCCATGGTCGAGGAAGCATCTGTGCCCGCCGACACTCCCGTTGCCGAAGAATTCCCCACACAGAGCGAAACTCCCTTTGCAGCGGAATTCTCTGCACCTAATGCTTCTCCCACAACGGAAGGAGACTCTGACTCCGACGCTTTCCCCGCTGCGGAGGGAACGCCTTTTGACGCAGGAGTCGCGCCTGCTCCCCTTCCTCGTAAGCGCAACCGCAAGCGTCTGATCTTCTCTTTGATTGCGGCAGTGCTGGTTTTGGCGCTGCTGGCGGGCGGTTTGGTCTATGCCTTTGTGTTGAACACACCCGAGGCAAGGCTTCTTCGCGCGTTGGAAAATACCGGCGAGGCGCTGGAGGATGTGTTTGCGCGTTGCACGAACCTGAATGCCCTTGCCGCACGCGGCGAGGAACTCTCGGCATCCGGTAAGCTGAGCTGTGCGCTTGAACTGTCCTCCGACAGCGGCTACCGACCGTTTTCCTACAAGTTTTGCGCTGACACTGACCGAGAGAACAAGCAGCTTGGCGGCTCGTTTGACTTTACCATGGACGATGCGATCCCACCGATCCAACTACAGTTCTATCTCGATGAGGAATCGCTCGTCCTCGGGCTGCCGCAGCTTTTGGACGATGTTTATTCCATCCCAATGAAGGATTTCGGCAAGAAGCTGCTCGCCTCTCCCCTTGCAAAGTCGGCGGAGATCGAGGGCAGCGATGTGCTTTCCGAGCTTTCTTTCAATTTCTTTGCCGAAATCAGCTGGGATGACTTCCGCAAGCAATATCCGGAGGAAACCGCCGCTTTCCTCGATTCCTTACAAATTGAGGAATCGGACGAGGCGATCCCGAAAGCCGAGGACGGTTTGGAGGTCTACTCGCTTCGTGTGGATTGGCAGTGTGCCGGTGCGTTACTGCAAGCATACATGGAGTATTCCGTCTGCGCGCTCTACGGCACGGATGCCATGCTGACGCAATCGGAGCTCGACGAGCTTGACGATACCCTTGCGGAGCTTGATGATGCGGGGTCCTATCTCTTGATCGGCATCAACGATGACAACTGTATCAGCGCCCTCTACCTGACGGATGAAGCGCAGACATATACTGCCACGCTTCTGCTGGAAGGCAGGCAGAATCTCTGGAACGATGTGACGCTGCTGGTAGACGGCAAAACAGTCGCTACCGCTTGTCTGCAAAGCACGGCAGACGGCTTCCAATGTGAGATCGAAGCAGAGAATACCACGCTCTCCATCGCATGTGACGATGCCGAAGGTCTGCTTACCTTCGCAGCTTCCGACAGCCCTTCCGCCATACAGGAATTCCGCTATGAATCGGCAGACGGCGGTCTGCATATTTACACAGTCTCACAGGCTGAGGATTTCCGCTTCGACCTGCGGCTTCTCCCGCTGCAGCAGATCGACAAGCTCTCCAATGAGCCCACCGATCTGTTCTCTGTCAGCACGGCAAAGCTGCAAGGCATCGCCATGGAGATCTACAGCAATCTGCAAACGCTCATTCCGTAAAGCCATATATCCCTGATTGAAAATGCCCTCTTCCCGAGAAGCAGTGTTTTCCGTTTCACTGCAGCTCCGAAAGGGGGCATTCCTTTTTCCAAAAAAGCAGATTGCTCTCTATGTTCAGACCGGTTTCCTTACCATTTCTGCCGCGTGCGATTCACAAGGATTCGAAGCCTTGCAGAACTTCATGGATGGCAAGCGCCTCCGCCGCAGGATCGGGCGCGGAGGCAATGGCACCGCCGACGATGAGTACCTGCGCGCCTGCGCGGCAGTATTCCATGACGGTGTCCCGCCCGATGCCGCCCGCAACTGACAGCTCCGCACGGCGGATCACGGAGCGCAGACGGCGGACATCCTCCAGCGGCGTTCTTCCCCGCGCCTGCTGATCCACACCGGTATGCACGGCAATGCCGTAAACACCCATTGCTTCCAGCTCTTCCGCGACCCGCTCCGGGTCTTCCACGCAGATCATATCCGCCACGACCGCCTTATTATAGTGCTCCGCCTCCTGCACGCAGGCGCGGATGGTGGCGCGGTCGGTCACCGCCAGCACCGTTACCAGATCCGCCCCGGCGGCAAAGGCGGCCCCCGCCTCCAGCGCACCCGCGTCCATAATCTTCAGGTCCGCAAGCAGCTCCTTTTCCGGAAAACAAGCGCGGAACCGGCGCACTGCCTCCATACCGTATTCCAAAACAAACGGCGTTCCCAGCTCGATCCGCTCTACATAGCCGCGCACTGCCTCCGTCAGCGCCAGTGCCTGCTCCATCGGCAGTACATCCAGCGCCAACTGTAATTTTCTCATGCCCGCTACCCCCTATTCCAGATTGGCATGGCGGGCATACATGGAAGCCTCATCCTGCCCCAAGTACTCCATCAGCTCCATCACAACGACATCGAGCAGCAGGAAGCAGCTCTGCTCAAACAGAGCGCCCATCGGCTGTATGGAGCGAAAGGCGTTGTCGGCTTTTGGCGTGGGTGCAGGCACCGGCACGATGACCTCCGCCATAGCCCCGATGCTGCTCTCGGCGCGGACGGTCACCAGCGCCAGGCTGCCGCCCACAGCCCGCGCCTTGCCCGCCATGGCTGCAAGAGAAGCGGTCTCTCCCGAGCCGGAAACGATTAGGAGAAGATCGCCCTTTTGAAAAGAAGGCGTGACCATCTCGCCGCAGACATAGGCGGCACAGCCCAAATGCATCAGACGCATGGCAAACGCTTTCGCCACCAGACCGGAGCGCCCTGCCCC
>CAMAEX010000059.1:0-9394 GCA_945832065.1 uncultured Clostridia bacterium
ACCAGTGCGCACACTGGTTGTGGCAATCTCATTTAGGTACTCCCACTCGGTAGTTCCTACACCGGCGGGGACATGTCCCCGCCCTACAGTTTCGATATTACGGAGGAAGCAAAATGCCGACAGAGAGATTATATTATGTAGATCCATATCAGACGGAAGCGGAGGCAACCGTGCTTTCGTGCGAGGCGGTAAAGGGCGGCTGGCGCGTCATTCTTGACCGCACGGTCTTCTATCCGACAGGCGGCGGACAGCCCTGCGACCTCGGCACGCTCGGTCCTGCGGGAGTGGTCGATGTCAATGAGGCGGGCGGCGAGGTCGTGCATCTTTGCGATCAGCCGCTCCCCGTGGGTGAGGCGATCCTCTGCAAAATAGATTGGGCGCGCCGCTTCTCCCTCATGCAGCAGCATTCGGGAGAGCACATCGTCTCAGGCATCATTCACAGCCGTTTCGGGTATGATAATGTCGGCTTCCACATGGGCAGCGAGGCGATCACGATTGACTATTCCGGCGAGATCACGCCGCAGGAGCTGAAGGAGCTCGAGCTTGCCGCAAACGAGGCGATTTGGAAGAATGTCAAAACAGAGATCTTCTACCCCGATGCGGACGCCCTCGCCATGCTTCCCTATCGCAGCAAAAAAACGCTGACCGGCGTGGTGCGTATCGTCCGTTTCCCCGACCTTGACACCTGCGCCTGCTGCGGGCTGCATGTGGCACGGACGGGAGAGATCGGACTGGTCAAGCTGCTCTCCGTCACGCGCTTTCACGCAGGCTCACGGATCGAGCTGCTCTGCGGCAGGCAGGCGCTTGCCTATTTCGGCGCGATCTATGACCAAACCCGTGAAATTTCCGCCCTTCTTTCCGCAAAGCCGCTGCAAATCGCCGTCGCTGCCGCCAGGCAGAAGGAGAAGCTTGGCGCGGCGCAGTATCGCGTCACGCAGTTGGAAAACGAGCTGTTTTCGCAAAAGGCGCAGGCGCTTGCGGGCAAGGGCGACGTACTGCTGTTTGAAAGCGCCATGCAGCCGAACGCCGTGCGCCGCCTTGCGGACGCGGTACTCTCCGTCTGCGGCGGACGCTGCGCGGTGTTTGCGGGAACGGATGGTGCATATCAATACGCCATCGGCACGCAGCAGGGCGACCTCAAGGAATTCTGCCGCGCAATGAACGCCGCTTTGCAAGGTCGCGGCGGCGGAAAAGCGGGCTTTGTGCAAGGCTCCGTCTCCGCCACGCGGTCGGAGATCGAGTCGTTTTTCGCAAAGGAAAAGCGATAATATGCCTCTCCCCCCTGCATCGGTGAACCTGCCAGCGCCGCAAGCTCCGAAACCGTGACAAAGCGGAAGCCCTGCGCGCTCAGCTCGTCGATCACCCGAAGCGCCGCATCCACGCTGGATTCGGACATATCGTGCATCAAAATGATATCGCCGTTTTCCGCCTTGCGGATGATATGCGTTGCTACCGCGTTGCTGTCCGTCCTCCGCCAGTCCTCGGGGTCGACCGACCACAGCACGACCGGCAGATCGGCGCAGATGCTTTGCTGTAAGACCTTCGTGTCATAAACTCCGCCGGGCGGGCGCAGGAGGGTCGGCTGAACACCGGCTGTCTCCTCAATGCAGCGCTGCGCTTTTGACAGGTCACAGCAGACACCCTCCGCCGAGAGGGAATTAAAAAACTTGTGCGAATAGCCGTGCGTCCCGATCTCGTGCCCCTCCGCCGCAATGCGCGCGGTCAGCTCAGGATACTGCTCGATCCGATAGCCGCAGAGAAAAAAGGTCGCGTGTACCTCCCGCGCGGCAAGACCGTCCAGCAGCCTCGATGTAAAACGCCCCGAGGGACCGTCGTCAAAGGTCAGCGCCAAATACTTGGGCGTGTCTTCCGCGTAACTCGGCAGCGTCAAAAGGCAACACAGCACTGCCGCACAGATCATTCGTCTCATGGTTTTCCCACCCTTCACGCAATAGTATGCCCGTCTCCCCGCCTTCGGGCGCAGGAAAAGAAAGGAATCGCTTATGCTTGCTCCGCTTTGTCCCATATGTGCCCGCACGCTGCAATGCGGGAAAACCGTCTGGCAGTGTGAAGCCGGACACAGCTTTGATGTCGCGCGTCAGGGTTATGTCAACCTTCTGACCGTAGACCGCAAGCACTCTCTGCACCCCGGCGACACGCGCGAGATGGTCGCGGCACGGCGGGAATTCTTAGAGACGGGCTATTATACCCCCATCGCGGACACGCTGCGACGCTTGCTGCAAACCTTCGCCCCCAACGCAGAGAGCATTTTAGACGCAGGCTGCGGCGAGGGCTACTACCTCGGCAAGCTTACAGAAATTCCCGACCGCTGGGGCATTGATATCTCCAAGGAGGCCGTGCGCTATGCCGCCGCGCGGGACAAGGACGCGCATTTTCTGACCGCCACCGCTGCGCATCTTCCGTTTTCGGACGGCAGCTTTGACTGTGTGCTTTCCATGTTCGCCCTGACGGTGGCGGAGGAATTTGCCCGCATTTTGAGGGACGGCGGCATTTTCGTACAGGTGCTCGCCGGAGAAAAGCATCTGCTTGGTCTGAAGCAGATCATTTATCCCGAATTGTTGGAAAAAGAGAAGCAATTGCACCGGGCGTTGCCGCATTTTTCGCTGTTGCATTCGGAGACGCTCCGTTTTACCTTTACCCTCTCCGACGCAAAAACGGTGCATGACCTGCTCTATATGACGCCGCATGTCTGGCGCATTTCAAAGGAAGGCGCGGCACGCTTGGCACAGACCGACGCACTGACCGATACCGCAGAGGTCATTTTTAACATCTACGGTAGACAATCGCCGTAACTTCTGCTAAAATAAAGGAAAATCAACCATTGGAGAATACCATGCTGGATAAGCTGAAACTTGTGGAAGAAAAATATATCGAGCTGTGCGCCCGAGCGGAGCAGCCCGATTTTTACGCCGACCCGAAGCGTGCCGCCGCATATCTCAAGGAGCAAAAGGAGATGGAGCCGGTCGTCACGGCGTACCGCGCCTATCTCCGGGCGAAGCAGGATATGCAGGATGCCTTGGAGCTGATGAGCGGTCAGGCGGACGCGGAATTAAAGGAGCTTTGTCAGGAGGAATACGCGGACGCGAAAAAGCGCGCAGAGGAACTGGAGAAGGAATTAAAGCTCCTGCTTTTGCCCCACGACCCGAACGATGACAAGAGCGTCATCATGGAAATTCGCGGCGGCGTCGGCGGCGAGGAGAGCGCCCTGTTTGCCCACAGCCTCTTTCGGATGTATAACCTCTATGCCGCCTCGAAGGGCTGGTCTGTGGAGCTGCTCAACTACAACGAGACGGAGCTTGGCGGCGTGAAGGAGGCGGATTTTGAAATTCGCGGCGCGGGCGCCTACTCGCGGCTGAAATTCGAATCGGGCGTGCATCGCGTGCAGCGCGTGCCCGAGACGGAGTCCGGCGGACGCGTCCACACCTCCACCGCGACGGTCGCCGTCCTGCCCGAGATGGAGGAGGCGGATGTCGATATCCGTCCCGAGGATATTGAAATGCAGGTCTACCGTTCCTCCGGCGCAGGCGGACAGCACATCAACAAGACCTCCTCCGCCGTGCGTCTGATCCACAAGCCGACGGGCATTGTCGTAGCCTGTCAGGAGGAGCGCAGCCAGTTCCAAAATCGCGAAAAGTGCATGATGATGCTCTCCTCCAAGCTCTATCAGATGGAGCAGGAGCGCATCGAGTCGGAATACTCGGGGCAGCGCCGCAGTCAGGTGGGCAGCGGTATGCGCAATGAGAAGATCCGCACCTATAATTTCCCACAGAGCCGCGTCACCGATCACCGCATCGGTCTGACGCTTTATAAAATTGACTCCGTCATGAACGGCGACCTCGACGAGATCATCGGCGCGCTGATCGCCGCGGATCAGGCGGAAAAACTCCGTGAAAGCGGTGAAACACTATGAACACCCTGCAATTAAGCGCCGAAAAAGCGGAAGACATTCTTCTTGCGGCAAAGCTGCTCCGTGAGGGAAAGCTCGTCGCTATCCCCACCGAGACGGTCTACGGACTCGGCGCGAACGGCTTGGACGAAAAAGCCGTCGCGCGCATTTTTGAGGCAAAGGGCAGACCGCAGGACAATCCTTTGATTTTGCACATCTCCGAACCGAAGGAGCTGTCGAGCATCTGCCATGACATCCCGCAAACCGCGTGGCTGCTGGCGGAGCATTTTTGGCCCGGTCCCCTGACGATGGTGCTGCCCGTGCGTGACCTTGTCCCGAAGCGCACCACCGCAGGCTTGGATACCGTCGCCGTGCGCTGCCCGAAAACCGAGGCGACGCGGCGTCTGATCGCCCTTGCGGGCGTGCCGATCGCGGCGCCGTCGGCCAACCGTTCCGGCAAGCCCTCGACCACGACCGCAGCCCACGTCCTGCACGATATGGACGGGCGCATCGAGGCGATCTTGGACGGCGGTGCCTGTGAGGTCGGCGTGGAATCAACGATCGTTGACCTCACAGGAGAGCGTCCGCGCCTGCTCCGTCCCGGCGGCATCACGCCGGAGCAGCTGACCGCACTCTTGGGCGAGATCGACATCGACCGCGCCGTCTTGGGGCAGATCTCCAATGACGCGGTCGTCCGCGCGCCGGGAATGAAATACAAGCATTACGCCCCCTCCGCCGAGGTCTATATCATTCAGGGCAGCAGCGAGGCGGCGGCGCGCTACATCCGCAGGCGTTTTCAGTCCGGCGATGCCGTGCTTTGTTTTAAGGAAGAGCTGCCGCTCTACGAGGGCTGCAATCCGACCGCCTACGGCAGCCGCGACGATGCTCTGAGCCTCTCGGCAGGGCTGTTTGCCGCCCTGCGCGATTTAGACACACCCGAGATCAAGACGATCTACGCCCGCTGCCCTGAGGGCGGCGGCGTCGCCTACGCCGTGGGCAACCGTCTGAAAAAGGCGGCGGCATTCCGCACCGTGAACGCGGAGGACGAGCCATGATAATTCTTGGCATTACGGGCGGCACAGGCAGCGGAAAGACGACCCTTTTGCGGGAAGCCGAAGCTTTGGGCGCGCTATGCATCGACTGTGACGCGCTGTATCACCGCCTGCTTGAAACCGACCCTGGGCTGCTCGCGGACATTGAAGATCGTTTTCCGGGTGTAGTGCAGGACGGCGTTTTGCAGCGAAAGGTCTTAGGCAACCGGGTTTTTTCGGACGAAGCCGCTCTGCGCGCCCTCAACGAGATCACACACAAGGTCGTCTGCCGTGAGGTGTTACGCCTGTTGCAACAGTCCGAAGCGCCCTATGCGGTCATCGACGCCATTGGCCTCTTTGAAAGCGGCTTGGCAGAGCTTTGTGATGCCAACGTCGCCGTGACCGCACCAAGAGAAACGCGCATCGAGCGTCTGATGCAGCGCGACGGTATCTCCCGTGATTATGCCGAGCGCCGCCTCAATGCGCAAAAATCGGACGCGGAATTCGCCGCCTTGGCACAGCATACGCTGCAAAACGACGGCGCACCCGAGGTATTTTCACAAAAATGTAAGCAATTTCTGAAAGGAGTTTTTAATACCATGGAAGAAAAGAAATATGAAGCCCTGCGCAAGGAGCTGCTCTCCGCGCCGAAGAACGGCTATGACCGCATCTCAGACGCCGACCTTGCCGCGATGGAGCCGTACTGCAAGGAGTATATCGACTTTATCAGCACCTGCAAGATCGAGCGCGAGGCAGTCGATTGGACGATCGCGGAGGCGGAGAAGCACGGCTTCAAACCCTTCGTTCCGGGTATGGAGCTGAAGCCCGGCGACCGCGTCTACGGCAACGGGCACGGCAAGTGCGTGATCTTCGCCGTCGTCGGCACGGAGCCGCTGGACAACGGCACGCACATCTGCGCCGCGCACATCGACTCGCCGCGTCTTGACCTCAAGCCGAATCCCCTGTACGAGGACAGCGAGATGGCGTTCTTCAAGACGCATTATTACGGCGGCATCAAGAAGTACCAGTGGACGACCACGCCCCTTGCCCTCCACGGCGTCGTAGCGAAGAAGGACGGCACGGTCGTCAAGGTCACGGTCGGCGAGGACGCGGAGGATCCCATCTTCTGCGTGACCGATCTGCTTGTTCACCTTGCTGCCGACCAGATGAAAAAGACACTGGCAGAGGGCGTGACGGGCGAGAACCTGCGTGTCCTGCTGGGCAGCCGTCCCCTGAAGGACGACGAGGGCGGTGACCGCGTAAAATTCGCCGTTCTGTGCCTGCTGCATGAGAAGTACGGCATCACGGAGGAGGACTTCCTCTCAGCGGAATTGACGATGGTGCCCGCAGGCAGAGCCAGAGAGGTCGGCTTTGACCGCAGCCTGATCGCCGCTTACGGTCATGACGACCGCGTCTGCGCCTTTGCCGCGTTCAAGCCGCTGCTCACCCTTGGCACGCCGAAGAAAACCGCCGTCTGCGTCCTTGCCGACAAGGAGGAGATCGGCTCCGTCGGCATCAGCGGTATGCAGAGCGAGTATTTTGAGGCGTTTATGGGCGACCTCTGCGACGCAATGGGTGCAAGCCTGCGCCGCTGCTTTGAAAATTCCTTCTGCCTCTCGGCGGATGTCAGCAACGCGTTTGACCCGCTCTACGCCGAGACCTGCGACAAGAGCAACAACACCCGCCTGAACTACGGCACGGGCATTTTCAAGTACACCGGCGCGCGCGGAAAATCCGGCTCCTCCGACGCGGCAGCCGAGGTCATGGCTTATGTCCGCCGTCTGTTTGCCGAGAACGACGTCATTTGGCAGACCGGCGAATTGGGCAAGGTCGACCAGGGCGGCGGCGGCACAGTCGCCTGCTATATGGCAAACCGCAACATCGAGACGGTGGATGCCGGCGTTCCCGTTTTGTCCATGCATGCCCCGATGGAGCTTGTCTCCAAGCTCGACACCTATATGACCTATAAGGGAATGAAGGTCTTCTACGAAGATTGATAAAACGACCCACGCTGCCGCAGCAGTGTGGGTCGTTTTACTCTATGCACCTCTGTAGGGCGGGGACATGTCCCCGCCCTACAGAGGTTGTTTTGATCGCTTGTTATTCCTCGGGAGGTAAAAGCTGCGGGGAAAAGGCCATTTCATAGGTTCGCGCAAAGGGTGCGGAGAAGTCTGTCAGCGTCGCGCGTGGCATCGTATCGGTCTCGCCCTTGTTTGAGACGGTGAGCTCCTGCCCTGCGAGTGTGTCTAAGATCAACGTTGTCAGCGGCTCTTGCAGCAGGCATTGTTCAATTCCCTCCGGCGTGAGATCGGTGAGCCGTTCGCGACAGCGGCGGCAATACGCAAGATCCTTGACAAAGGCAAAGACCAGCTCCTTGGCAAACGCCTCCGTGTCCGCCTCCTGCTTCTCATCCTCCCATGTAAGCCACGCAAGGCGCGATACGCCGACGGACAGTCCGATGCCGATGGCGTTGGCAGCCGTTCCCCACGCGCTGTAACCGAGTAAATGCTGTAGCGAGATTGCAGCGACGGTCGAGGCAGGATCCCTTTGCCCTCCGCTCGCGTCAATGACGATCGTTGCACGCCCCGCAGCGTCATTCTCCATCCACGCCTGTAAGAATTCCGCCTCCTCTGCCTCACTGCAGCCGCGCGTCAAAACCAGCACCTCCGCATCGCCGTCCGCCTCTACCTCCTGACAGCCGAGCGCCGCAATGTGCTGCCCCAGCGATTCACGCAGCGTCGTAACATCGAAGGCATCAGCAAAACCGTCCTCCTTGCCGCCGAAATAACGCACGGAAAGCGTCGGCGTCCATTGGCACAGGTCAAGATAAGCCCGCGTCAGAAGCATCATGCCAAGCTCGTCCGTTCCGGTGAAAAGCATCGCGTTTTCTCCAAGCCGTTCGCGCAGATACGCGATTTCATTCGTCTGAATGGAATCCTGCGGCACGGAATCGTCGATTCCGATAAAGTAGAAGGCGATCTGGGACGAGTTTTTCAGCATTCGGTATGCCATGCGGAGCTTTCGTTCCCGCGCAAGTAGATAGTTTTCCAGCAGCTCCTCTTCCAGCGGTGTCGGGATCAATTCACCGTTTTCGTCATAGCGGTAGCCCTTCACAATGTTTTCGATGGTCAGCTCATCCCCTGTCAGCGGTGCGCGCGCCACCGTGCCGTAGCTGCGGAAGAGATCGTATTCCGCTTCGCCAAGCCCCTGATAGTTCACGGTGGTTGCAAGGCGCATCACGGTGTCAAATACATACACGGGCTTTCGCGTCGAAAGCTCTGCCAGGTAATCCATCGCCGCATATTCAAAAGACAGATCCTCATCGCGCAGCGAGCGGCTGCTGACCAGACCGCCGGAAAGAAGCTGGTCGAGGCTGATGACGAAAGCGTCGCAGGTTTCCTCATTTTCCTTGATCCATTGTAAAAGGGCGGCACGATTGCCATGGGGCAAGCCGTTCGGATTCGGACTCTGCCCATCCAGACGCGTTGCATAAAGCGTTTCGTCAGGCATCAGCAGGCGAATGCCGCAGCTCTCCGCCAGCCACTTTGGGCGAAGGTTGTTGACCGGTCGGTTGTCCAACGGAAGATAGCCCACCGTAATGCCATGGGCGCAAAAGCGCTCGACACGGAACAAATGGCAAAAGCGGCAGGCAATCGCCGCGATCTGCGCCCGCGTCGTACCCTCCAACGGCTCCAGCAGTCCGCCGGAGCCGAGGAAGATGCCGCAGCCGACCGCCCAAGTCAGCGCCTCCTCCGCCCAGGGTGAGATCTGCCCGGTATCCCCAAATGCCGTCAGGTCTGCACTTGCGGAGACATCAAATTCGCGGTAGGTCGCGTAGCGCAAAAGGATCAGCGCCGCCTGTTCCCGGGTGATGATCTCCTCCGGGCGGAAGCTCCCGTCCTCAAAGCCGAGGACGATCCCATGGTACGCCCCCCATGCGGCAGCCTCGGCATACCACGCATCCGGCGCGACATCCGGGAAGGAGATATCGGTTTCCACAGACTTTTTCCCGTCCATGCGGTACAGGATCGTCAGCAGCATTGCGCGGGTGGTCGTCTCCTCGGGGGAAAAGGTCGTTTGGCTCGTGCCGTTCATCAGACCGCGCTCCACCGCCTCCGAAACGCTTTCATAATACCACGCGCTCACGGGTACATCCTTAAACAGAAGCGGCTCCGCCGCACTGCCGACGGGTATCATTTGCAGCAGCAACAAGCAGCACAGCACTGCCGCCAATATGCGCATTTTTTGTCTCACTTTGCATTACTCCTATCTTATACTGATACGATATCAAACAGCCTCATCCGCCGGTCGAAGGGCGGGGCATCCTTGACGCGCCCGTGCAGGAACTACCAACTGCGCACAAACCCGTTCGTCTGTACCGTCTGCCGCTTACGCGGTCGCCGGGGGGGACGCTTGCGAGCGCCGCCTGTGGCGGAGAAAGCGAGCAAGAAGGAGT
>CAMAEX010000060.1:0-9195 GCA_945832065.1 uncultured Clostridia bacterium
AGCAGCTCACCGATGAAGTCGCAGACGACCTCCTCACGGGCAACCGCATATTCCGCGTATACCTCTGCGGACTCCTGCTTTGCCTTGATTGCTTTCTCTCCACCCTTTGCTTTTACTGCATAACCCGAAAATTCCGTCCATGCATTAGCGCCGATCCTCGCTTTAACTGCGTGCCCGATCTCATGTGAAACAGAGAATAAAAATCCGTTGCTTGCACCGTTATGGTATGGCGAGATGTCCAGCTCGATCAATCCGGTGTCCGCATGGTAAAGCCCGTTGTCCCCACCGAGGTCACCAAAACGCACCTTCAAATAAAACAGCTTTGCCAGCGCGTCGATCGCGGATACAACCTTTTGGTCAAGCTTCTCGGAATACTCGTTCCGCTCAACGCCGTATGAATCGTCCTTCACGGAGTGAGAAGTGCTTTCTTCCGTATCAATGTCCAACGCAGGGGAGGCAGCGAACTCGGAATCGTCAACGCTGTTGTTCTCAACATACTCATTATACGCCCGTGCGATCTCTTTGTTGGAAGCTTTCGGCTTTCCGGCACGATACTGTTCCGCGAACTCCGACGGCGTAAGCATTTCTTTTCCGCTCCCTATGGTGTCGTAATAGGAAGCGTACAGAGCATTGATCTCATCGCCGTAATTCTTGTTCAGTGCAGCATATTGCTTGTTATAGTACAGTTTGTGGTACAATGTTGTACAAACACGAATACAAAATACTATGAAAAGTTCGAAAAAGCAAAAGAAAAGACCCAAAGCCAAACGGTTTCAGGTCTAAAAAGTGGTGGAGATAAGCGGGATCGAACCGCTGACCTCTTGAATGCCATTCAAGCGCTCTCCCAGCTGAGCTATACCCCCATGCAAATTGTCCTGCACTCAAGTGCAAGGGTATTATAGCAAACTCTTCTCAAAAAAGCAACTATTATTTTTAAAAAATTGCATTTTTTTGTTTGGCGCAAAGGCAGGGCTTTAAACATTGTGCAAAATTTCTTTTTACATATCAAAAGCGCGATTTACGATATTGTTTCCGAAATATGCACGCAGGAAAGTGCGCGGACACGGGTGATAAGATCTGCATGGGTTAAGCCCTTCGGGCCTCGGAAGGTTGCAAGGAAGCAGAGATAAACTCCGTTTGGATTTGTCTCCCGCTCAATCTGCAAATTGGAAACCGTAAGTCCTGCCTCACGGGCAGCTTGCAGGAATTCGCCCAGAGAAACTGCCTGCTCCAATTCGACATACAGCTCCACTGCACGCCAATTGCGCCGCATGTAACTATCCCACAAATGCAAAAGCGTCAAAACAACAAAGATCGACACCGCGCCGATCAGCGCGACCTCATAAAAACCAATGCCAACTGCTAAACCGACACATGCAGAAGCCCACAAGCCCGCCGCAGTCGTTAGCCCTTTGATCTGATTTCTTGATGTGACAATGATCGTCCCCGCTCCGAGAAAGCCGATGCCGCTGACGACCTGCGCTGCCATGCGCACCGGATCGCCAGCGCCGAACACCTGAACGGCATATTGATTGGTAATCATCACAATGCATGCACCGATGCAGACCAGCATATAGGTGCGCAGTCCTGCCGGACGATTTTTCATTCCTCTTTCCATTCCGATTGCACCGCCGAGAACAATTGCGGTAAGAATCCGCAGAAAAACGGAAAGCAGCGTCAGCTCACGCAGCTCAAACATGGGACAACCTCCTTGCTCAGTATCGGTACCGGATCGCGTTTTTAATTATCATAACAAACCAACACTGAAAAAGCAAGCCACGCGTCCATTTCTTTCCTATACTTTTCTGCTTGACATATACCCCCAAGGGGTATATAATAAGGATGAATAAGAGAAGAAAGGAAGGTAAACGCTATGGAGAAAGAAGCTTGCTGCTGCGCAAAGACCAAAGAGCGCTCAGCCGAGGAATACCGCAGCTTGATCCACCGTTTAAATCGCATTGAAGGGCAGGTGCGCGGCATTAAAGGAATGCTGGAGCGAAACGCCTATTGCACGGACATTCTCGTGCAGTCCTCCGCGATCAGCGCGGCGCTTAACGCTTTTAATCGGGAGCTGCTTGCAAATCATATTCGCACCTGTGTTGTCGATGATGTTCGGGCAGGCAAGGACGAGGTCATCGACGAGCTGGTTGCAACGCTGCAAAAGCTAATGAAATAGAGGAGGTCAGAATATGCAACAATACACTGTCACAGGCATGAGCTGCGCTGCGTGCAGTACCCGCGTGGAAAAAGCGGTCCGTGCGGTCGAGGGTGTGACAGACTGCTCCGTCAGTCTGCTGACCAACTCTATGGGCGTAGAGGGCACCGCATCTGAGCAAGCAATCATTGCGGCGGTGGAGGCTGCGGGTTACGGCGCTTCCCGTAAGGGAACCAAAAAGACAGCGCCGCAGGAGGCGGATGCGCTAAAGGATCGGGAGAGTCCCCTGCTAAAGCGTCGTCTGATCGCTTCGGTAGGTTTCCTTCTCGTGTTGATGTATTTTTCGATGGGGCATATGTTTAGGCTGCCCTTGCCGCACTTTTTTGAAGAGAATCATGTTGCCGTTGGGCTGGTGCAGCTTCTTCTGTCCGGCATCATCATGGTCATTAATCAGAGGTTCTTCATCAGCGGTTTTAAAAGCCTATGGCATCGCGCGCCGAATATGGATACCTTGGTTGCTCTCGGTTCGATGGCGTCCTTCCTGTGGAGCGTTTATGCCCTCTTTGCCATGACAGCGGCACAGGCTCGGGGTGATATGATGGCAGAAATGAGCTACATGGACGAGTTCTATTTTGAGTCCGCCGCCATGATCCTCACACTTATCACCGTCGGTAAACTGCTGGAAGCACGCGCGAAGGGCAAAACAACGGACGCGCTGAAAAGTCTGATGAAGCTCGCGCCGAAGACTGCCGTAATCCTGAAGGACGGGAAAGAAGTCACCGTTCCCATCGAGCAGGTGCGCAAGGGCGATCGGTATATTGTCCGTCCCGGTGAGAGCATTCCCGTAGACGGCATTGTGTTGCACGGCAGCAGCGCGGTCAACGAAGCGGCACTGACAGGCGAAAGCCTCCCTGTAGACAAGGCTGAGGGTGACCCTGTTTCCGCCGCGACGGTCAATCAGTCCGGTTATCTGGAATGTGAGGCAACCCGCGTCGGAGAGGATACGACCCTTTCACAGATCATCAAAATGGTCAGTGACGCGGCGGCGACAAAAGCGCCGATTGCAAAAGTTGCTGATAAGGTCTCCGGCATTTTTGTCCCTGTAGTGATCGGTATTGCCGTCATTACGACCCTCGTCTGGCTTTTGGTCGGCAAAGAGTTCAGCTTTGCGCTGGCGCGTGGCATCTCCGTTTTGGTCATCAGCTGTCCCTGTGCGCTCGGACTTGCCACCCCCGTTGCGATCATGGTCGGCAACGGTGTCGGCGCGAAGAACGGGATTCTATTCAAAACTGCCGTCTCGTTGGAGACGACCGGCAAGGTGCAGATCGTCGCGCTGGACAAGACCGGAACAATCACGCGTGGCGAGCCGAATGTAACGGAGCTTTTACCTGCAGATGGCTGCACCGAGGAGGAACTGCTCTCTGCCGCCTTTGCCTTGGAGCAAAAAAGCGAGCATCCGCTTGCCAAAGCGATTGTGCAGGCGGCGGCAGAGCGAAAGCTCTCATCCGCAGAGGTCACGGACTTTCATGCGCTGCCCGGGAACGGTCTTACCGCAAGTCTGAATGGCACTCCCTTACTCGGCGGAAGCCTCCGCTTTATCGCCAGACATGTCTCCATACCGGAGGCGGTGCGTTTACAGGCGGAGCGGCTGGCATCGCAGGGCAAAACGCCGCTCCTGTTTGTCCGAGGCAAGCGTCTGCTCGGCATCATCGCCGTCGCGGATACCATCAAAGAGGATAGCCCGCAAGCCGTTAAGGAGCTTCAGGACATGGGAATCCGCGTTGTTATGCTGACGGGAGACAATGAAAAAACCGCCAACGCCATCGGGGCAGAAGTGGGCGTCGATGCGGTGATTGCCGGCGTGCTTCCTGACGGCAAGGAGGCAGTCATTCGCACGCTGCAAGGCTACGGCAAGGTCGCGATGGTCGGCGACGGCATCAACGACGCACCCGCTTTGACGCGCGCCGATATCGGCATCGCCATCGGCGCAGGCACGGATGTCGCCATTGACGCTGCCGATGTCGTGCTGATAAAAAGCACGCTCCGTGATGTACCCGCCGCGATTCGTCTGAGCCGCGCGACCCTGCGAAACATTCACGAAAATCTGTTTTGGGCATTTTTCTATAATGTCATCGGGATCCCTTTGGCTGCAGGCGTATGGTATCCGCTGTTCGGTTGGAAGCTGAATCCGATGTTCGGCGCAGCCGCCATGAGCTTATCGAGCTTCTGCGTGGTGACGAATGCTCTGCGGTTGAATTTCTTTCACTTGCACGATGCAAGGCAGCATCGGCGCATCGCACCCGTTTCGTTAGACGCCGCCTTGTTAAACCGGAACACAAGCGCACGCAAGCAGCTTCAAATTGAAGGCATGATGTGCGGTCACTGTGAGGCAGCTGTCAAAAAAGCCTTGGAAGCCCTGCCGCAGGTCGAATCCGCCGTCGCAGACTATCAAAAAGGGACGGCGATAGTCACTCTAAGTGCCCCAATCGACGACGAACTTCTCAAAAGCGCCGTAGAGGCGGAGGACTATACCGTGCACTGCGTTACCGTATTGTAATACTGATTTTTGAATACAAATCGTAGTTTGTAACACTAAAATCTCCATGTAGCTCGTAGGGCACGACGACTCGGCGTGCCGTTCGCAAAGCGGCAGTCGGTACAGACGAGCAAATCCGTACACAATCGGTAGTTCCTGCACCGGCGCACCGAGGTCGTTGCGCCCTACGGACGGTTTTTTAATGTTTCAAATCTGCTGCGGATTCAGCGGTTCCTTAGATACTATCGTCCGGTTCGCCGCCCATATCTTCCGAATTCTCGCTCGGGTCTGTGGGTTGTTCACCGATACCACCGACCGGTTCACCATTTTCATCGGGACGTCCGCCCATACCGCCGCGACCGCCTCCGTTGCCCCCGCCCATGCCACCGGGGCGTCCGCCGAAACCGCCCATACCGCCGGTCGTGCCATAGAGCAGAGAGTCCATCGTAAATGTCGTGTTTGCGCTGCCCGCCGTGAGCGTGTAGGTCTCGCCCTGCTTCAACTGCGGCGTGCTGAGGAGAACGCAGTCATAGGCTTTCTCCGGGGTAAAGGACACAATCGTATTTCCGCTGCTGTCCGTCAGCGTGACGGTCGTATCCGCCTGCTGCGCGCTGACACTGAGCAGAATCGCCCCCTGTGTTGATTCGGTGCCGAAGCTCTGTGCCATCCCCGAGCTGCCTGCCGCAAGGAAGACACCGCCCGTGATCGTCGCATTGCTCGCATAATCCAGCGAGGCATTTCCGTTGTCGCCGGGTCCGAAGACATAAGTCTCGCCGCCGCTGACCGTTATGCTGCCGTTGGAATCAATGCCGTCACCGGAAGCGGAAATACGCAATGTGCCGCCGCTGATGGAGATATAGGTATTTTGATCCGACGCAAATCGGTCGCCGCCGAAGCCGCCGAAGCCGCTTTCATCTGTTCCGCCTGCTGCATTCAAGCCGTCATCGCTTGCGGTCACGGCAATGCTGCCGCCTGAGATATCAATCTTCTGCCCCTCCAAGCCCTCGTAGCTCTGCGTTACGGTAACCGTACCGTCGGAGATCATCAGATCCCCGTCAGCGTGCGCGCCGTCGTCGCCTGTTTGCAAGGTCAATTCGCCACCACTGATTGAAATACTCCCATTGCTGTGCAGCGCATCGTCCGCCGCGTCTATGTCAAAATTTCCCCCAAGGATACATAGTGCACTGCCTGCTTTCAAGCCCTTCGTGCTGTCAGTATTCTCAGCATTTGAGCTTTCCATCGGCGTGCCGAATCTACCGAAGCCCATATTTGTCTTCGGCGCAGCATTTACGCTGCCGCCGCCGGAAGTCAGCTGATAATCTCCGTTTTCGATTTGAAGCACCGTCGTAGCACTCATTGCATCTCCCTGCGCTGTGATTTTGAAGCTGCCTTCAACAATGTAAACGCCGCCTAAGGAGGCGTCATCGGCGTTCTCGGCATGAATGCCGTCCTTGCCGCTGTTAATGGTAAAGCTGCCGCCCGCAATCGCAACGCTGACCTGTGACCTGATCTCTCTTTCTCGCATGGAAGAGCAGGCTCCCCTGCAAATGCTCACCTTCCCGTTTTCCGACATGGTCGAGGAGACGGCGCACTCCTTCCTCGCACGGGCAAAGCAGCAGAATAAGTCTCTGGCGCTGTCCGTCGAGCCGATGCTCTCGGTTTGCGGCGATGAAAAAGCGTTGACACAGCTGGTAACGATCCTGCTGGACAACGCACTGAAATATTCCGATGACGGCGGTCATATCACGCTGAGCCTATCGCATAGCGGAAAGCTTGTCCGTTTAACCGTAGAAAATTCCTCTGCGCCGATCGACGCGGCGCAGCTATCGCAGCTATTTGACCGTTTCTATCGAGGCGACCGCTCCCGAAGCTCACAGACAGGCGGCTACGGTCTCGGCTTATCTATCGCCAGAGCAATCATACAGGCGCATAAGGGAAAAATTGCCGCTTCAAGCCCCGACGGACATTCCGTCCTGATCACGGTAACGCTCCCGCGCTGAGCGCAGAAAATCGGTATGCCTTCTCCCCTTCTGCACATACTATCCCTGAGGTGATCGTATGAAAGGAAAGGAGCTGCCATTGGGCTTTGGAATGGCGTTAGCGCAAAATGAGGCAGCTATGAAAAGGTTCGAGTCTCTGACGGAAACGGAAAAGCAATCCGTTTTGGAGCAGGCGCACCATGTCCATTCCAAACGCGAAATGCAGCAGTTGGTCTCCGGTATCGCTGAGCACGGCGTGTATCCGAGGATTCACGGGACAAGCTAAGGCGAAGGTGTTTTTATGGCGAAACAGGGTATGAAGCGCCCGGAGATCAGCAGTCAGAAGCAGAATAACGAGTTCCCACCCGTACCGGAGCTTCAAGGAAAAGCAAAGCACAGCAAGAAGCCTGCCAGACCGATCATCGCGGGAACTGAAGCTCCCTCGCAGAAGGTCTATCATTCCACGCCGCACTGCGAGAAACCGATCTCCCCGGTCTATCCGGTGATCGACAATGATCTTGCGCACGACAATTTAGAAAACGACATTCCCGCCGCAGACCTGACCGACTTATAAATGGCACACTGCTCCTCTGCTTTACCGAAGAAAGCGTATTTCCGCAAAATCATCGGCGATCTAATACTGAAAACCGATTAAAATATTCATTTCAATCGGTCTTCAACGCCGTTCCGGCGTTGCATTTTCGCGATGATAAGGTAAGCATCGCGAAAATATGTCTCGTTCCAATCACGGTAAATGTTCGATTATTGTCATGCCGGCGAACCATCTCCTTAGATTTCTTGAAAAATAGCATATTCGCTATTGACGCTCGATAGCAAATATGCTATAATTTGAGCATACGAAAGGAGCGAATAAGGGTGCCTGAGTTAAGCAGATTTTTTAACATCGTGATCAAGATGCTGTACAGTGACGACAGCCAGCATCACAAGCGCACTTTCATGTTTACTTCGCGGAATACGAAGCCTCCGTCGGCATATACGGCGAGCTTCTTGCCGGAAGTATTCCCGTAAAGCAGCTCCGTCTTGTGCAGGCGTGGGCAACGATCCACGAAGATGAACTATATCAGACTTGGAACAATGCCGTCAGAAACATCCCCTTTGATAAGATCGAGCCGTTGAGATAAGGGAGGGAAACAAATGTATATCAAGAACGGAATCGCTTATGCCGGGGAGCAGACGCCGCCGCTGAAGATCAGCGGTGTGCGCCCGCTTGCCGATCATCGGCTTTGGGTCAGATTCAGCACAGGTGAGGCGAAGATCGTTGACTGCACTCCTCTGCTGCAATCACCTTGCTTTGCGCCGCTGAAGGACGAAGCCGCATTCCGCGCCGTCTATATCGACTACGGCGTCACCGTTTGGAATGACGGAGATATCGACATCGCGCCGGAGTACCTTTACGAAAACGGCGTCACGGCGGGGGGTGCGGAAAGTGCCTGAAAACTGCGCCGCGCTCATTAATGACCTGATCGCGCTCAGAAAAGCAAAGGGATGGTCGCAGAAGGAGCTATCCGCCGCTTGCGGGCTTACACAGTCCGTCGTGGCGAGGATCGAAAGCAAGAAAAGCGTGCCTACCATTGCGACGCTATATAAAATCGTCGCCGCTTTGGGTGCGTCCCTTGTTGTGCATCAAAAAGCCGGATAACGGAAACAGAACGGGAGACTTCACGGTCTACCCGTTCTTCTCGTTTCCTGAGATAAATGCAGCAACATCCTTTTCGACGTCTTCCCGATGCTCCGCCATCATGCGCTTGTCCCAATTCGGGCCGCGCATCGGAGCGCCATGGTGCTGCAATGCTTTGCCTGTGTAATGCTTTCGGAGCTGAATTTCAGCGAAGCAACCGCGTCCTTTACGGTGTGACCGTACTCTGCCTCAGCGAGATCGTCTTTGAGCTTCTGCGTGTCGGCATTGTACTTCGCCTCCCAGTCCGCAGCTTTTGCCTTGATACCGTCAATATCCATGTCTTTGTAGGACTGGATTTCGGATCGGGCGGTATCCAACTGGGTTTTCAGTCCGTCGCGCTCTGTGGTGAGCGTGCTGATCGTGTTCTTCTGCGCCTCGATGTCCTTGCCGTTCTCGTTCATGATCTGGTCAATGACTTCCTTCGGAGCGTCGGGAAGAAGCTTTGTGAGAAATTCGCGTTTCATGGGTTTCCTTTCTCCGCTACGCTTTGATCACGGGGGTAGCCTCCCCTGCGGCGCAGCCGTTTTACGCCTGCTGCAAGGCAAAAATGGGTATGAAAAAACCACGGTGCAAACTGCATCGCGGTCTTTGTCAACTTTTTTGGTCGAGGAATTTGCAGACAATTTTTGCGAACCAATAAAGCGCAAGCGATACGCCGAATACCCACCAGCAGCTTGCCGGAACGATGAAGCCGTTTGCCTGCGCCAAAAGCAGGATAATCAGGATCGAAACCATAAAATCACCTCCTAAAATGCGCATAGAAAAACCACCGCACCGTGACCGGATTGGTGGTTTATTCTAACTCTTTTACATAACACCATCTGCA
>CAMAEX010000061.1:0-8986 GCA_945832065.1 uncultured Clostridia bacterium
GCCGTACCGGCGTTGCATTTTCGCGATGATAAGGAAAGCATCGCGAAAATATGTCCCGTACCAATCATGATATCGCAATTAAAATGTGCGTTGCACATTTTAATTGGTGATTGGTATCAGTTCCTATTACAAATCTGTTTGTGCGTAAACAGGGGAGGAGCCGTGTACCAGACCGGTACGCACGGTTCTGTGGGAGGTCGGCTGGCGAACTAATCGTCAGCCTCCTACCCGATTACATTAGAACAGCCCTGAAAGCAGACCGACAACGATGCCTGCGAGGACGCTTAAAAGATAGAGCGTGGCGACGATAACAAGGTTTTCCTTCTGGTTCTTATTTGTGCGCACCAGCACCAAAAGACCGATGCCCGCGTTGGAGAGCAGGGCGGCGAAGAGTCCGCCGAGACCGATCACCCCGCTTAAATAGGTCTGCGTCACGACCACGGAGACGGAACAGTTCGGAATCAGACCGAACAGCGCAAGAATGACCTCCCCAATCACGGGTCGGCTCAGGATCGTGCCGGAGAGCTTTTCCACGCCGATGAAGGAGAACAAGAGATTGAGCGCAAAATTGACGAGGATCAGCATGACGGCGATCTTCAGCGTGTGCTTTAAGGCAGAGAGAAACACGCTGCTCTCCTCGTCGTCACAGGCGCAGCGTTCGCGTTCACAGAAGCTGTGAATGTCCTTTTCCGTGCGGATAAAACGGCGCAACAGCAGGTCTGCGAGATAGCCGAGGGCAATGCCGAGCGCTGCCTTGGTCAGAATGATGAGAACGATACGCTTTATGCCGAGTCCGACACCGTCCGAGAGGGAGGAGAGCATGATGGGCAGCATCTCATCCGAGGTGGCGAAGAACACGGCGAGCATCGTGCCGACGGTGATGGAGCCGGTGGAAAAGAGCGTCGCGGCGGCGCCGGAGATGCCGCACTGCGGGACGATACCCAGCAGACCGCCGAGCGCGGGTCCCGCCTTGCGGGAGTAGCCATGCAGCAGCCCCTCATTGAAACGGCGGCTGCGCTCGAGCGCCTCCATGAGTAGGTAGGCGAGGAATAAAACCGGTATGCTCCACAGCCCATCCTTCAGCCCGTCCAAAGCGGCGGAGCCGACCGTGTGCCAAAAGCTGTTGTCTCCGACCGTTTCGGCGTGGAGAAATAGATTCAGCAAATAATAAAACTCCTTTGCGGTGAAATTGATAGAAACTCAACTATTATAGCAGAAGCTGAGAGGTTTTGCAATTGGTTTCTTAAAAACCCCTGCACCGCAGCTCGGCGGTACAGGAGGAGATTGCATGCAGCCGGTAGTTCCTGCACGAGATTGCCGCGTCGCTGCGCTCCTCGCAATGACACGGGAGGGGTTCCTCCATCTGTCATTGCGAGACCGGTGCGCACACTGGTCGTGGCAATCTCGTACCGTTGGTTGGTACACAGTTGCAGTTCCTGCACGCAGCGGGGACATGCCCCGCCCTACGGGTGCGTGGGGGAGAAATCGGTCATTCGCTCAGGAGGGGGCGCAGGACGGCTTGGGTTTCGAAGCGGGTGTCGCGGGAGGCGGCGAGGAAGACAAGCTCTGCCAAGCTTTCGGTTTTGCCGTAGAGCTGCACATAGCGTTCGACCTGCGAGCCGTCAACATTCGGAATATAGAGTCTTCCCTTGCAGGCATCGGCGGGGAAGTCCGCGGCCTCCGTCTCAAAGGAGATCATGAGATTGCTGCCGGTGAAAAAGCTCGTCAGCTCCGAAGCGGTCTCCCGGAGAATATCCGTGCTTGTTTGATCGGAGGCGTAGACAATACTGCTGCTCTCGGGAAAACGGAATGCGGAGAACACGACCTCGCGAACGCCGATACCGGAAAGCTCACGGGCAATTTGCATCAGATAGGACTTGACGGTCTCATTTGCGGGATCGAGCCAATAACAGCCGTATTCATCCATCCATAATGCGCCGCTGGAAAGGGGAAGACCGCAGGATTGGTTCTCTAAGGCAAAGGCGCGGTCACTGAAGGCGGGGATCACGGCGATCAGATAAAAGTCTTTATCGACCAAATATGTAAGCAGTTGGTCGATTGTTGCAATATCGACATCTGCCGTTTGGGCGCCGCCGATCGCGGTGGAATAGTAAAAATTGCCGAAAATGCTTTTCAGCTCGATCATCACGGCGCACGGCTCCTCGAGCTTTTTCACTGCGTCGAATACCGCTTCCGGGTCTTGCAGCATCGCCGTTGTGATATAGTAGCCGCCCGTCTCTGCGAGGGACTTTTGCGTAGGAACATTCGTATCGTAAACGATCAGCGGATCTTCCACCGTCGGACGCGGTGCGGCTTCCGGGACGGCAGCTTGCCCGCTGTCGGTGGACAGACGCAGATGTGCGCCGTCGCGGTCGTAAACAATATACGGCTCATAATAGAGGAGCAGCACGAGGCTCAGAACCAGCAGCGCCGCAAGTATGATCAGCACAACGCGCAGGAGCTTTTTCAGCAGCAGCTTATTGCGGTAGGGAATGCGCAGCATAGTCTGCACTCCTTTCAAGAATTATTTTGCCAGCAGGCAGCACCATTGATCGACCTGCTCCCGGCGAAGGACCGTTAAGCCTGCCTGCTCGATGGCTTGGCGCACCTCTGCCTCCCTTGCATCGAGAATGCCGGAGCAGAGGAACACACCGTTCGGCTTGAGCAAGCGCGGAACGACGGGAACAAGCGAGACGATCACGCCCGCGACAATGTTTGCGCAGACAATATCATAGCCGCCGATGCAGAGCGACTCCATCAGCGCGGTGTCCTTTAAGACATTGCCCGTGCAGGCACGAAAACGGTCAGCGCCGAAGCCGTTGCGGGCGGCATTCTCCCGGGCAATATGCTCTGCGGCAGGATCGACATCCACGCCGACAGCGCTTGCCGCGCCCAAGCGCAGCGCACAGATAGAAAGAATGCCGCTGCCGCTGCCTAAATCGGCAACGCGTTCTCCGCCCTTGACCAGCGCTTCCAGCGCGTGCATACACATTTGGGTCGAGGCGTGCTCACCCGTGCCGAAGGTCAGCCCGAGGTCAAGATAGATGGGAAGGCGACCGCCGAGATCGTCTACGGTCATCCACTGCGGCACGACCAAAAGACGCTCCCCGACGGGCAAAGGACGATAATTCTTTTTCCAAGAGTTCTCCCAATCCTCCTGCGGCACATTTTCCAGCGCGATGGTGAGCGCGCCGAAATCGCAGGCGGGATAACGGGCAGGCAGCTCCAGCAAAAGCGTCCGGAGCGCGGCAAGCTCCTCCTGTGCGGTGTCTTCGGAAAGATAGAGCCGCACCTGGGAGCGATCCTGCATCTTCTTTGCCAGAGCCTCGTCCACATAGTCCCAATAGTCCTTCGATTCTTCCAAAAAATCCGCAAACTCCTCGCAGTCGTCGATCACAAGGCTGTCAAAGCCTGCGTCGGTCAGCTCTGCGCATAGCAGCTCGATCCCTGCCGAGGCGGTGCGGACGGTTACTTCAATCCATTGCATTTAAAACGATCTCCTGTCTTTGGGGACCTCTGAACAAATCGGCTGCGGCGCTCGGCGGATCTTTTGCCGCAACTTTTCGGTTGGAAAACCTTGAAATACACAAAGTATTCCTGCGGTCTTCCAACCTCGATTTGCAACAAAATCTCTCGCCGACCGCTCTTGCAGATTTGTTCAGCGCTTCCCTTGTTTTCTCTATTCTACAGGATTCCGCAGAGAATAACAAGCAGAAATTTATTGCCTCTTTTATTTTTCAAAAAATAGTGTATAATGGAAGAAATGAAAGGATGAAGACAATGATGAATCAAATCGAGCTTGCGCCCGGCGTATGCCTGCGCGCGATGCAGACGGATAAATTCAAAACGGCATGCTTCAGCGTGAATTTTCTGCGCCAACATACAGCGCAGACGGCGGCTTTGGACGCACTGCTGCCGAGTGTTTTGCTGCGCGCCACGGAAAAATACCCGAATATCCGCAGCATATCTGTACATTTGGACGAGCTGTACGGCGCGACCTTCGGCACATTGGTGCGGCGCAAGGGCGAGGTCAAGCTGCTCGGCTTTTACGCAGATTTTATCGAGGATGCGTTTTTGCCGAACAACGAGAGTGTCTTCGCGCCGATGACGGAGTTTCTGCGCGAGGTGCTTTACCACCCGCTGACGGAAAACGGCGTGTTTTGCGCAAGCTGCGTCGCGGGAGAAAAGCAAAATCTGATCAACGCCATCGAGGCGAACATGAACGATAAGCGGAGCTATGCCGCCGCCAAACTGCTGCAAACGATGTGCGCCGAGGAGGCATACGGTGTGCCGCGCCTCGGTACGGCAGAGGAAGTGCGCGCCATCACGCCGGAAGCCCTTTGGGCGCACTATCAGACGGTATTAGCAACCTCCCGCGTTGAGCTCTTTTACTCCGGCAGACGCACGGCCCGGGAGGCTGCGGAGTTGTTTGCACCGGTATTTGCCGGAAGAGAGAAGATGGCGTTTGCGCCCTACGGAACGCAGGTCGTGCGCAGCGCGAAGGCGGTTCGCGAGTGTGCCGAGACGATGGATGTCACGCAGGGAAATCTGGTCATGGGCTTGCGCACGGGCATTACCGTAGCGGATCCCGACTATCCCGCGCTGCTGCTGCTCAATACGGTTCTCGGCGCGGGAATGACAAGCAAGCTGTTTGTCAATGTGCGGGAGAAGCTGTCGCTGTGTTATTATGCCGGTTCAAGCATTGAAAAATTCAAGGGCGTGATGCTGATCTCCTCGGGCATCGCTTTTGAAAACTATGAGACGGCGAAGCAGGCAATTCTGCATGAGCTGGAGGACTGCAAAAACGGTGTGATCTCCGCAGAGGAGCTGGAGTCTGCGCGCAGGCAGATGCGCTCGGCGCTTCTTGCGGCAATGGATGCGCCCGCACAGATGGATGAGTTCTATTGCGGCATGGCGGTCTGCCCGGGGGATGACTACCCCGTGCTTATGGAAAAAATCGAGCGCCTTGGCGTGGACGATCTACGGCGTGCGGCGGGAAAGCTCACGCTCGATACGATCTATTTCCTGAAGGGAGAACAGGCATGAGATACTTGGACTACCCGAAGATCGGAGAAGGCTATTATGAAGAACGCCTGCCCGACGGACTGCTTGTCCGTGTTGTAAAAAAGCGCGGTTTTGCGCGGAAATATGCCTTCCTCGCGGTCGATTTTGGCTCCATTGACACAAAATTTACGCTGGATGGGGAAGAAAAACGCGTGCCGGACGGCATTGCGCACTATTTGGAGCACAAGATGTTTGACCTGCCCGGGGAGAACGCAATGGATCTCTTCGCGGCATACGGCGGCAGCCCGAACGCCTTTACGAGCTATGCCATGACCGCGTACTATTTTTCCTGCACGGAGCAGTTCGCGGAGAATCTGCGAATCCTCCTGCGCATGGTTCATACGCCGTATTTTACGGACGAAAGCGTGGAAAAGGAGCGCGGCATCATTGCGCAGGAGATCCGCATGTATGAAGACAGCCCGGAGTCGCGGGTCGGGGAGGAGCTGTTCGGCGCGCTCTTTGCCGAGCATCCCGTTCGTGTGCCGATTGCAGGCACGGTTGAGAGTATCGCAGGGATCACCGCCGAGATGCTCTATGACTGCCACCGCGCGTTTTACTGCCCGGCAAACATGGTTTTGTGCGTTGTAGGCGATGTAGATGCGGCGGAGGTTTGCGCTATCGCCGGAGAGGTATCGCAGAAGACAAGGCAGGCGCTGCCCGTGCGGGATTACGGCGCGAAGGAGGTCATGACGCCGCTCCGCTCGAGAGCGGAACGCCGCATGGAGGTCTCTATGCCGACCTTTTCCGTCGGGTTCAAGTGCCCGCCGCCTGAAAAGGGATTGGAGACAATGCGCCGGGAGATCATCGGTGATCTGGCTGCGGAGATTCTGATCGGCGAGTCCTCACCGCTTTACCAAAGGTTATATGAGGACGGACTCATCGACGCTGACTTTTCCGCAGGCTATGAGAGCGTGAAGGATGCGTGCTTGTTCTCCGCCGGCGGCGACAGCAAGGACCCGGAGGCGGTGCTTGCGGCGCTGTTGGACGAGGCGGAACGCGTCGAGCGGGAGGGCTTTGATCCGGCGCTGTTTGAGCGGCTGAAAAAATCCGCCCTCGGCAGACGCACAAGAGACCTTGACAGTTTTGAAAGTATCTGTTATCGTATTTGTGCATACCACTTTGACGGTGCGGACTATTTCCGCTTCCCCGAGGCATATGCATCCGTAACGCCCGAGGATGTGAAAACCTTCCTGCGCGAGACGGTGCGTCCGGAGCGCGCGGCAATGTCGGTTGTCCGCCCAAAAGAATAGGAGGATATGGAATGCTGCAACTTGATACCTCGCCGATCAGCTTCCCGGGGCTTGGCATTGAGGTCGACCCGAGCGATGGGTTTTTCATCGGCAATTTTGAGATCAAATGGTACGCCGTGATCATTGCCTGCGGCATGCTGCTGGCGGTGATCTATGCTCTGCGGCGCTGCAAGGAATTCGGCTTAACGCATGACGATATTTATAATGTCGTTTTGATCGGGATTCCAAGCGCCATTATCGGCGCGCGTGCCTACTATGTCATCTTTGAATGGGAACACTATTTCGGCGCCGGCATTCCGTGGTATAAATGCCTGATGATCCGTGACGGCGGACTTGCCATCTACGGCGGCGTGATCGGAGCCGTCGTGTCAGCGATGATCTACTGCCTGACAGGCAAACGGCGGAAGGCAAAGCTTCTGCCGTATCTGGATATCGCGGGCTTGGGACTTTTGATCGGGCAAGCCGTAGGGCGCTGGGGCAACTTTTTCAACCGCGAGGCGCACGGCGGCGAAACGGAGAGCTTCCTGCGCATGGGGCTGATCGAGGGCGGCAGGCAGATTTATGTACATCCGACCTTCCTGTATGAGTCCGTCTGGAATCTCATCGGCTTGCTCCTGCTGCATTTTCTGTCAAAAAAGCGCAAGTTTGACGGACAGGTGTTTTTGTACTACCTTGCATGGTATGGGCTTGGCAGAGCCTTTATCGAGGGACTGCGCACCGACAGCCTGTATATCGGCAGCTTCCGCGTCAGCCAGCTTTTGGCGGCGGTGACCTGCTTGGTATCCGTCGGTATTTTGCTCTATATGCTTGCGCTCAAGCGCCCCGACCCGAAAGCTATGTTGGTAAACCGTGCTGCTGCCTCCGCGCAGGAGACGGCAGAAGAAGACACATCGGAGGAATAAGGAGGTATCCCCAATGGCAACGATCGAGAATTTGAAGGATAAGGCGAACGATGCCGCGCAGAGCGCCGCAAAGGCTGCAAAATATGTCGCGCTCGTCTCCAAAAAGCGTCTTGCGATCCTGAACGAGCAGGAGAAGATTCGCCGCAACTACACAAAGCTCGGCAAGGTCTATTACAAGGACTATGTGACCGATGAAGAGCCGGACGATGCGGAATATCAGCCGCTGTGCGAGAGCATTTCCGATTCCTTCCGCCGCATCAATGCGCTGCGCGAGGAGATCGCAGCGGCGAAGGAGGAGTACTGCGGGGAAAAGGCGGAGGCGAACGCTCAACCGGAGGAAGAGGAGAAATTTGATATCATTCCCCTTGAAGCACCCGAGACTGCGGAACCGGAAGAATAACCTAATACGACAAATGCCTGCCGCATCGAACGGCAGGCATTTGTAATGGTTGGAGTGTATCAGTCAAGCTGCGCGGCTTGATACAAAAGACAGGCGGCTTCAATGCGGGTCAGAGGTTCCTCCGGGGCGGAGAGCGAAATGCCCGCATCGGAGAGCGCCTGAATTGCGGCTGCCGACCATGCGCCTTCGGACGGGCGGAATGCGGCGGCGGATACGGGCAGCTTCAGGATATTTTGCAGGATCACGGCAGCCTCTCTGCCCGTGATCGCGTCATTCGGGCGGAAAACCGCGCCTGCTTCTCCCGGCTCACCGCTGATAATACCGCGGCGCATGGCGGAGGCAAGGTAGGGCTGCACCCATGCCGGGGAGTCCTCCGCGTCCGCAAAGCCGGAGACGGTGAGTTCGGCGTTTACGGGAATGTCTTCCAATTTCATCGCCATCACAAGGAATTCTGCGCGGCTGACGGTCTCTTGCGGGAAGAAGCAGAGTGTACCTGCAATGCTTCTGCCGCTGCTCAAGCCCTCGTTGCAGAGCCATACGGCTTCATATTGGTCGTTGCTGCCTTCCATGTCGGCAAAGGTCATGCTCTGTGACGGCTTGAGAATCTTGATCTTTACGGTGGCGGGCTTTGAGACATTGCCTGCGTCGTCCGTGACGGTGAAGGTGAAGCTGTCCTCTCCGACTTTATTCTTGCCGGGTGTGTAGACATATGAGCCGTCCGTATTGAGCGTCAGGGTGCCGCGCTTGGGCTTTTCAACGAGTTGGAAGGTCAGCGGCGATTCTTCGGGATCGGAACCGCTCAGCTTACCATCGTTGGCAATATTTTTGTAAGTCTCAAATTCGCCCCCGATGGCTTTGGGTGTCTCGTTCTTTCCGGACTGAATGCGGATGGTCACCGCTGCGGGGTCGCCGAGCGCCGAGCCGCAGATGGGCTGGTAGGACAGCTCTGCGTTGCAGCTCTCCTCGCAAGCGGGGACAAGACGCAGCCGTTCCAGTACCTCCGCAGGCAGAATGTCGCCTGCGCGAATCTCACGGTTCCCGAGCTTGATCACTGCAACCGCTTTCTCAGGCACTGCGGTGACAAAGATGCCGCTGATTTCAGAAAAGGCATCCGAGGTGAAATCCGCCTCACTAAAGCAGTAATCCGCGTTGTAGAGCGTCTCACCGTCTGCTGCCGAGGCAAAGGGGCACAGCGCCAATGCGCAAACAGCGATAAGGGCGGCGATGCGGGTGATGTTTTTCATTTTGGTTCCCTCCTATGATTTGCTTCGGGAATAGGATGAACCGTATTTTTCAAACTATGCAAAAAAATTCCGCCGTCTGATACTGAAAACCGATTAAAATATTCATTTCAATCGGTTTTCAACGCC
>CAMAEX010000062.1:0-8891 GCA_945832065.1 uncultured Clostridia bacterium
TTATCTTGCTTTTTTTCAATGAAAAGGAAGTATAAGCAATGGTCTTAGGGGAATTGGATTTAAGCATTGTCCTCTTCCATCTGACGGGGCTTATCCGTCCCGACGCGCCGAAGACCTTCCGCTATTTTGCCGAGCAGGGTGTCTCCATCCGTGTTATTTCGGGCGACAATCCTCTCACCGTCTCCGAGGTCGCCACGCGTGCGGGCATTGAAAATGCTGACCGGTATGTGGATTCCACCACGCTGGTCTCTGACCGCGATTATGGTGATGCCGTGCGGAAATATACGGTTTTCGGACGTGTCACACCGGAGCAAAAACGCAAGCTCATTCGCGCGTTTCAGACGCAGGGGCATACTGTTGCAATGACCGGCGACGGCGTCAACGACGTGCTTGCGCTGAAGGATGCCGACTGCGGCATTGCAATGGCATCCGGCAGTCAGGCTGCGTCGCAGGTCTCACAAATCGTTCTGCTGAATTCGCAATTCTCCGCCATGCCGAGCATTGTTGCCGAGGGCCGCCGTGTTATCAACAACATCCAGCGTGCAGCTTCCCTTTTCTTGGTGAAAAATATTTTTTCCTTTGCGTTGACACTGATCCTGCTCTTTGTTGATATGCCCTATCCGCTGCAAGCAATCCAACTCTCGCTGATTAGTACCTTGACCATCGGCGTTCCCTCCTTCTTCCTCGCACTTGAGCCGAATTACGCTCGCGTTGAGGGAAAGTTTATGCGCAATGTCATACGGCGCGCAATTCCCGGAGGGCTGACGAACGTCCTGCTGGTGCTTGCCGCAGGTGTTTTCACAAGGCTGTTCCATCTTCCGGAAACGGATTTCAACGCCATGTCTGTTTGGATCGTCTCGACCGTCGGCTTTGTCACGCTTTACTATGTTTGCAAGCCCTTCACGCGTCTGCGCATCGCGGTATTTGTGACGATGCTTGCGGCGATGCTATTGGCGCTCTTGGTTCCTCCCTTTGCTGCCTTCTTTGAGATTGCATCCATCTGCAATAAGTCAATACTTCTTTTTATTCTGCTCATGCTCGCCTGCCCGACCGTGATTCGCTTCTTCCAGCTTATCTTCGACAATCAAGTCGCACGGCATGAGACGAAAAAGCAGCAGAGAAACTAACGATCTCCGCCCTGAGATCTGATCCTTTGTCTCAGGGTGGAGACTTTTATGCATCCATTGCGTCAGAATACGACAAAATTAACCCAAAAGACATTGAATAAAAGAAAAAATGGTGTTATAATACCGAGAAAAATACAAAGGTCAGAGGTTCATGTCAACAAATAAGCTAAAAAACGAACAAACGCGCTTTCGCATTAACCCGGACAGCGATGCGCGTCGGCGCTCCCTGCGTTACTTTTTTGCTGCAGGCGTTTTGCTTCTCGGTGTCTACCTTTCCGAGCTGTTTCGCCTGCTGAAAAAGCCTCTCTTTTCCAAGGTCTATTACGGCAACCTGAACACGACCTTCTTTGCGCTGTCTGCCGCAGCATACATATTCCTTTTTATTCTCGTCTTTCACCGGCAAATCAAGCAGCGGCTGCATGCCAGTCCCTTTCAAAAGCACCGGGAGCCGCTCTCTCTTTCTCGCAAAGGCATTCTTTATCTGCTCACGGCGCTTCCCATCCTCCTGACCGCCGCGATGCTCAACTTCCGTTTTAAGCTTATCTACGAGCTTGGAGAACGGATTACCGGCATGAGCTTGCTCGGAAATGCCGTCAGCTATTTTTTGGCGGCAGCAAAGCTGTTCAGCGCGGTTTATCTGATTTTTTTGATTGAACAAGGCTGTAGTATTCTCTTTTCGTCCCGACCGCCCGTGCCGCTGGGCGGTGCGGCAGCTCTGCTCACCTTCGGTGTATTAGAGTTGGTGTTTACCGGCTCCGCTTTCAGGTTGCTGTATGCGCTGCTGTTCCTCTATGACGGTATCCTCTATCTCATCTCCGGCAGGCGTTTTGGCATCACCTTTGCGCTTGCACTGATTCTGTACATTTTGTAACATGAAACGACTGATTAAAAACAACTACATCCCGATTCTATTCGCGTTTGTCGCCGTGTGTATGGAGCTGACGGCGGTATATGTCACCAGTGGAAGGCTCCTGATCCGGCGTCCTTGGCTCTACCTTTCCATGCTTGCCATACTGACGCTGCTGCAATACTTTTTGCGGACAAATCGTGCGCGCCATATCTGCGCTTCCATTCTGTTGTCGATATTCTTCGTATGCGACCTTGTGTTCATCGTAATCTACGAAATGACCGGGACGATCTTCGATTTCTCGATGCTCAAGCTGCGCGGTGACGCAATGGCGATTTTAGAGAGTGTGCCGATCAATTTCACCTACACCGCGATCTCCGGTATCTTACTGAGCGCCTTTATCGTATTCGGCAGGACATTTGCTGCTGAGGACGGAAATGCCGCCTTTTCCGGATTTGCAAAGCGAGCTTTGACACTCTGCCTTGCCCTTGTGCTGGTTCTGCATCTATCCCTCACCTATTTGACCGTAGCCGAGGCGAACGACAGCTCCGACCTTGCAGAGACGAAGCTTTACGAACCGCAAGAAGGTGGCTATGCCGATAAAGGAATTCTGGGTAACCTTGTTTCGGAGCTTTACCAAGGTGCGTTTGATGAGGTTGAGATCGGGGATACGGAGGAGATCGAGCAATTCTTTTATCAGAGCGTGACGGGCGAAGAGATTCCTATGTTCGGCGCGGCGGAGGGCTATAATGTAGTGACGGTTCTTGCCGAGAGCTTTGAGTGGTTCTCCTTCCTCTGCGATGAGGCGCGATATCCGAACGGCTACCATGTGGACGAAACCGTCCTGCGCGAGCTGTATCCGAACCTCTACTCGTTCTATGACACCTCGTATGTGATGTCGAATTTCCATTCACGGGAAAAGACGGATATCTCCGAGAACCTCTCCATCATCGGAAACTATCCCTTGGATTACTATTTGAATTACGACTATTCCGAGAATAATATCGCCTATTCTCTGCCGAATGTCATGCGTTTGCTTTACGGCGTAGAGTCCAATTCCTTCCACAACGGCACGAACAGCTTCTATAACCGTGACGAATATCTGCCAAACGCTGTCGGCTTTTCCTCCTTTGTCGCGTCGGATGAAATGGAAGCGCAGGGAATGACAAATTACTTTGATCTCGGCGAGCGCAATCTCGATTCCGAAATGATCGAGACCTGCAAGGAGCAGATGTTCCCCACAGACTGTCGTTTTAATACCTATATTACAACCATCACGATGCACGGTCAATACGCCCATCGTGACAATCTCCAAGAGTATTACGATATTTTAGACACCTATGGACTTCTGCCCTTGCAGGAGGACAACGAGAACGCCAACGCCTTCCGCTACTATGCCGCAGCCGCCATGGAGCTGGATCGTGCCGTCGGCGTTATGATGGACTATCTGGAAGAAACCGGTCTGCTTGACCATACGCTGATTGTCATTTTCGGCGATCACAATGTCTATTATCAATCGCTTTCCAACTATGTTAAGGATATCTACCCGAAGTCCGATCCCACCGCAGACATCACGGAGCTTTACCGCGTACCGCTGATGATCAAGGTCGGCGCGCAGTCCGAGCAGGTCGTTATTGACAAGTTTACCTGTACGGCGGATATCCAGCCAACGATCCTCTCTTTGCTGGGCATACGCTATTACGACAATCTTTACTACGGCAACAGCGTATTTTCCGAGGAAGAGAGTCTCTTGTATTCGCGTGCTTACGATGTATTCTTCACGGATCAGATCTATTTTACCTCGCTGGATCACATTGTCTGGGCATCCCCGCAGGCTGACGAAAGCTATCAGGCAGAGATCGAACAGAGGGCGGTAACGCTGATGGAGAAGCTCTCCTATGTCAACCGCATGTTTGCCGCAGACCTCTTCCGCAGCGACGCACTGACCCGTTTTGAAGAAAATATGCGCTCCATCAACCCATAAAGAATCAGCGCCCCAACATCGGGGCGCTGATTCTTTCTCTGTAGGGCGGGGACATGTCCCCGCCGGTGTAGGAACTACCGACTGCGCACAAACTCGTTTACGCCAACTGTATTCCGCTTACGCGGTCGGCGGGGGGACGCTTGCGAGCGCCGCCTGTGGCGGAGAAAGCGAGCAAGAAGGAGTGGCAGAATCAAGGCGACTGACAAGTGGGCTTTGCCCACGCAGACAGAGCCGCTGATTCAACAGGACATGTCCCCGCCCTACTTATGATAAAACCGCTGTGCAACAGGAATAAGCTTGCATAACAAAGGACGCACCGCCAAATCGCACTGCCCGATGTACTCGCAGAATTCCGCGCCGAAGCCCTGCTTGTAGCGATGCAGCCCGAGCTTCGGGTTATCCTCTGTCGGATAGCCTTCAACGCCGCGAAAATCGAACCATTTGCAACCCATCTCCAGTGCATCGCACTGCATCCTCCATTGCAGCAGCTCATTCGGATGGTCCTTTCGCGCCTCCGTATCTGAGCAGCCATACATAAACCATGCGCGGGCGCCCATAAGCACCATAAGCGCGCCTGCGACAACATTCCCTTCCTCCTCGGCAAGGTAAAGCCGTGCGCAGCTTTGCAGTTCGCGTAGAACAGAAGCAAAATAAGGCGCTTTTCTTGCCTCGAATCCGTTCTTTTCCGCGACTTGTTCCATCATCTGACAGAACCGCGGCAGATCGTCCTGAGAACCAAGGTGAACCGTAATGTCGCTGCGCAATGCGTGGTGGATATTATAGCGCGTTGTGCGGTGATACTGCGCGGCAAGCGTCTCCGGCGTGTGTCCCTCCAACCGCAGCACATAGCATAGCCGCGGCTGAAACAGGGAGAAATCCGAGGCTGTATTGATGAAAAAACCATCTTTTTTGACTTCGTCTGCAAATCGGGTATCTTGCGCGCCGATGCGCGGATCAATGCGCAGGCAATATGCGCCCTCATGTTTTGCAAGCGTCTTTGCGGCAGTGATCAGAGCGTGAAAGGTTTCGGTATCACCGTCCGTGAAAATAGGACCGCGCGGCGCATAAAGCATACAGGTGTGAAAATACCGCAGGTTATGCCGCAAAAGCGCCAATGTTCCGACAATGTTTCCGGCAGAATCCCTGCAAAGAATGCCGTACCAACCCCAATCACTTTTTGCGCGTCCCCAAAGCGAGGTCTGCATAAAATGACATTTCTCATGCCTACGCACAAATTCGTCCAATTCTTCTGCATGCGCCAAATCAACAAACTCGATCATAGTATCCTTCTCTCATTTTATTTGATGAGATTAGAATAATCGATGTTTGTATCACAGATTTGTCGGACTTGCATCAAAGCTGCATCATTCCGCCTGTTCTGTCATCTCCTCTATTTCATCTATCTCTGCGGCGGCGAGCTTCTCCGCTTCGGAGGCGGATATTCCACCGAATTGCAAAATGCCAAAATCGGTTCGATAATACAGCGCAAAGGGGAACCTATTGCCACTCTCATCATACAGGTAGCACCACGAGAGATAAACATTCACTTCATCCGAAGCCTTATTCTGCACGTCCTCACAGACGGTGACCTTTTCTGCCAAAAGGCCGAAATACTCTGCCCATGCGCGTACCATCAACTCAAGCGAGGGATCTGCGCTATTCATCTCACGGAATGCCTCAATGTCTAAGATTTGCAGATAAAGCAATTCTGGATCCTCTTGATCGACAAGATGCAGGAGTTTTCCCTCCAACGGATCAAACCGCGCAAACGCCAAGCCGTCATTGGAGTAGATCTCATAATATTGAAAGGCGATATTGCCAATGCGGTCTACCACAAGAAAGGGTGTTATGTTCAGCCCTTCAGAGAAATGATCAACCATTGTGTAATAGAAAGCATCATTGAGTGCGCCGCAAATATAGAGCCTTTCCAACTCTGCAAATAAAGCATCGCTCACCTCCTGCTCCGAAAGAAGACCCTCGCTTTTTTCCACCACCAGCGTTGAATAATTACCGTCTGCCAACAGAGACAGCTTTTGCGCAATACTCAGATCTTCGTAGTTCAGCACGCTGTTGGCGGCATCATAGGTTTCTACCTTCGCCTCAGCTTCTTTTTTCTCAAAATGCAGCAGAAGACGAGGCAGGCAGAACGCAAACACCAATGCCAACACCGTCGGCAGGAACCAAAGCCATTTTGCTTTTTTCATTCCGTCTCGCCTCCCAATACGAACGATACACAGGTGCCCTTCCCGACCTCGCTCTCAAAGACAAGATCTGTTTTGTGCAGCTCAGCGATTTGTCGGCACAGCGCAAGCCCCAAACCCGCGCCGCCTTCTGCTCGCGCGCGGGACTTATCGACCATGTAAAAGGGTTCAGTCAAACGCGCCAACGCTTCCTGCGGTATACCGCGCCCGTTATCGCGCACGGAGAAGCGGAACCCGTTTTCCGCCTGCCTTGCATACAGGCGGATGATACTCCCCTCCTCCGATGCTTTGCGGGCGTTGTCTATCAGATTGTATAATAGAATTTGCAGCAGCTCCGGAACGACAGTCAGCTCCTGCTCCTCCACACGCGTCTCCAAGCGAATATTCTTCTCCTTCAGAAGATACGCGCAGCTTGCAGCAGTATCCTGCACAACGCGGGAAGCACTCGTTTTTCGAAACTGCGGCGTCTCCCGTTCCAATGCGAACAGGTCAAGCAGCGCAAAGGACATCGCTTCCAGCCGCTTTCCCTCGGAAAAAATATAGTTTGCCGCCTCGAACTGCTTCTTCGGCGGCAGGACGCGGCTTCTTAAAGTATCCGCATAGCCGATGACCGAGGTCAGGGGCGTTTTCAGCTCGTGCGCGAAGCTCGCGGTGAAATCCTTCTGCCGCTGCGCTGCATCGGCAAGCTCGTGTATCTTAATTTCCAAAGAATCCGCCATATCATTGAAGCTTTGCGCAAGCTGACCTAATTCATCGTTTGAACGGACAGCGGCGCGTTTATCATATTGCCCTTCCGAAAACTGTTTCGCAGCGCGTGAAATGCGGCGGATTGGACGGGTTAAATAAAAAGTCAATGCCGTTGTGATCCCGATACCAACCGTCAAAATTGCCAGCATGATCCACTGATAACGCGAGAGATCCTCATCCGCCCGTGTGAAGATGGAGGTAATCTCCCGCATTCGGCTCAGATAAAAACTGTTGTCATAGCAGGATACATTTTGTGTACAGAGGATAAAGCGGCGGTTTCCCTCGGCGACAATCCGCGTCTTTATCACACCGATCGGCGTATCCATCTCGGTGTTTTGTTTCATTCCGTTTGTACGCACGAGAACCGTTCCGTTTTCACGCAAAATGCTGAATTCTCTTTGCTGCGCGGAGCCATCTTGCGTTAAAAGTGTTCGCAGGGACTGTGCTACGCCGTCGTCATTGCCGTAGCGTATCTCATCAGCGCAGAGCGCTTGCACCGTCAGTCCAAATAGGCGCATATCCTCTCGCGCGTCGTTCATTTCGTAATCCAATGACGAGCGAAACGAACCGCGCACGACAATATAGCCGCTGACAGACAGTGCGACCGCAAGCAGAAGCGCGACGATGGCTATCATTTTCCAAGTGAATTTCAAGGCGCAACCTCCAGACGGTAGCCCACCTTATAGATCGCCACCAGCCGTTTCTCCCAGCCTAACTTTTTCCGCAGGCGCTGCACATGCAGATCAACCGTGCGGCTGTCTCCCGTGTATTCCGTCTCCCAGACGCGTTCATAGATGGTATCGCGAAACAGCGCGATATTGCGGTTGCGTACAAAAAGCAACAGCAGCGCATATTCTTTGTGCGTCAATGTGATCGGCACACCGCTGCGGGTTACGAGCATAGAGCGCGGCTCGATCACAACATCGTCGATCTCGTAGCGTTCATCCGCCTTTCCCGCTCTGCGCAGGACGGATTCCACGCGGGCGATCAATTCCACGATTTCAAAGGGCTTTACCAAATAATCGTCCGCTCCCGCCCGAAGTCCCTGCACGCGGTCAGCAACGGAGCCGCGTGCCGTAATGAAGATCACCGGCGTGCCCGTCGGTCGAATTTGATCCATCAGCTCAAATCCGTTTGCACCGGGCAGCATAATATCCAGCAGAATCAGATCAAAGGTATTTTCCTCCAAAAGATCGGCGGCGGCAAGCCCGTCATATACGCAGGTGCACTGATAGCCGCAGCTGCATAGATTCAGATCAATGAGATTCGCAATGGGCTTTTCATCCTCCACGATCAAAATACGCATCCGCTTTCATCCCCTTTTGTAATCATTCATCAATATATTGCATCCAGATTGTATCATATCTGCATCAGAATTTCAATTTTTTGCGTAAGCTATTGACATTTCCCGCACAATAGCCTAATATGATTTTAAAGACAGAAAAGGAGGAAACAACATGGGTTTTAAAGGTGATATGTACATTTGGAAGGATCGCAAGCGCTTTCTCGGTATGCCGCTGAGCTTCACGCGCTATGCGCTCAGCAAGGATCGGCTTTTTTTCTCCGTCGGTTTTCTGAGCGTCCGTGATGAAGAAGTCCTGCTCTACCGTATCCGTGATATCAGCATCAAACGCACGCTTTGGCAGCGAATTTTCGGCGTTGGCTCGATCAGCGTTGCCTCCGCAGACAAAACGACGCCGCAGCTCATTCTGAAAAATATCAAGCATCCTTTGGATGTGAAAGAACAGCTCCACGAAAATGTCGAGGAATGCAAGATCCGCCGCCGTATGCGTGTTGGCGAAATGATGGCGGATATCCACGACGACCCCGACGACGATTCCGACCTCGACGATTTTGACGACATTCCCGACGCAACATAAGCGCTGAAGCTGCCGTGTCTTTCGCGGCAGCTTTTTTTCGGCTGAAAGCGACAGCGATCATTTGGTAGAATCAACCTATCAATATCGGGAGGAGAAATCACTTGG
>CAMAEX010000063.1:0-8889 GCA_945832065.1 uncultured Clostridia bacterium
GCCGCCTTTGCATAATTGCGGGAGTCCTGTTCGTTCTGCGAGCTGTGCATCCCCGCGTCATCCGCGACGCCGATGATCATGCCCGCGTTGATTCCGGTATAGGCGATCGTAAAGAGCGGATCGGCAGCGACATTCAGCCCCACATGCTTCATGCCGCAGAAGCTGCGCTTTCCTGCGAGGGAAGCGCCGAAAGCAGCCTCAACAGCGACCTTCTCATTCGGTGCCCACTCTGCGTATATTTCGGGATACTTTGCGGCGCACTCCGTAATTTCGGTGCTCGGTGTGCCGGGATAGCTGGAAACGAAGCTGCAACCCGCCTCGTATAAGCCGCGCGCAACTGCTTCGTTCCCGAGCATGAGTTGTTTCATGGTCATTACCTCGCTCTGCTTTTTTCTTAAGTATACAACAACCTCTTTGAATTTTCAACTACTCTCCGAGAGACTCCTTGACAGGAACGGTCGTTGTTTTGTCGTAGCAGCGGAATATCCCTTCGACCTGCGCCTCGTCGGGCTTTTTGGTCAGCAGCGAGACCAGCGGCACCAGAACCAGCCCACCGAGCATTGCGATCGCGCCGGAATGGATCGAGGTCGCGAAGACGGTTTGATCCAGGAATGCAACGCCGAAGGTAAAGCCCGTCAGGCTCTTTGCCAGCTGAATAAGCGACAGCGCAACACCCCAGAAGAAGCTGACCCAGCACGCAGCCTTTGTCGTCCGCTTCCAGAACAAACCATAGAGGAAGGGCGCGAGGAAAGCGCCGGCCAACGCGCCCCACGAAACGCCCATGAGCTGCGCGATAAAGACGACCTTGGACTTTGCCTGCACGATCGCAATCAGCGCGGAGACTACAACAAAAAATGCAATAAACAGGCGCATCATAAACATTTTTTTCTTTTCGGAAAGTCCTTTTTTGGATGCAGGTGCGATCAAGTCTAACGTAATGGTCGAGCTGGAGGTCAGCACCAGCGAGGAAAGCGTGGACATGGACGCCGACAAGACGAGCACCAACACAATGCCGATGAGCAACGGGGAGAGATTGGCAAGCATCGAAGGCACGATGCTGTCATAGACCGGCGTCACACCGTCTGCCTGATAGGTGATCACATCGGAGAAGAGTCTGCCAAAGCCGCCGAGGAAGTAGCAGCCGCCTGCCACGATCACGGCAAACACCGTGGAAATAACCGTGCCCTTCTTGATGGAATCCTCGTCCTTAATAGCGTAGAATTTGCCGACCATCTGCGGCAAGCCCCATGTGCCAAGAGAGGTCAAAATGATAACAAAGAACAGGAAGATCGGATCTGCCCCGAGGAAGGAGGTATAAGCTCCCTTGAATTCCGTACCGGCGCTCGTCCAGCTTGAGGTCTGCGACAGCTTAGCGATCGCTTCGGAAATGCCGCCCTGTCCGTGCAGCACGGCAAAGATCACGGCAAGAATGCCGAAGATCATAATAATGCCTTGGATAAAGTCATTGATCGCGGTTGCCATGTAGCCGCCGACAATAACATAAATGCCGGTCAACACTGCCATGACGATCACGCACCAAGCATAGTCAATGCCGGGGAACGCCATAGTAAACAGGCGGGACAAGCCGTTAAAGAGGGATGCGGTGTAGGGAATCAGGAAGATAAACACGATGATCGACGCGGCAATCTTCAGCCCGCCGGAGCCGTAACGCAGCGCGAAGAAATCCGGCATGGTGCGGGAATTCAAATGCTGGGTCATGATCCTCGTCCTTCTGCCGAGGACGACCCATGCCAAAAGCGAGCCAAGGAAGGCGTTGCCAAGCCCGATCCATGTGGAGGCAAGTCCGAAGCGCCAGCCGAATTGCCCTGCATAGCCGACGAAGATAACGGCGGAAAAATAAGATGTACCGAAGGCGAAGGCGGTAAACCACGCGCCGACGGAGCGTCCGCCCAAAACGAAGCCGTCCACGCTTCTTGCGTGCTTCCTGCAGGCAATGCCGATGACGACCATCATGGCAAAGAAAATTACCAGCATCAGGATTTTTGTTATCATTGTCTCTCTCCTTCTATATAAGTGAATTACTCTCTCAATTTGTCGTCTGTGCTTCGACAAGTCTGCCGTGGCAGTATTTCTCCCGCAGGACGGGCTTTTCGATTTTGCCGGTGGGGTTACGCGGGACCTTATCGAAAATAACCTTGCGCGGGCGCTTATAACGCGGCAGCGCCTTGCAGAAAGCGTCGATCTCCTCAGCGGAGCAGCTTACGCCCTCCTTCAACTCAATGATCGCTGCGGCAATTTCGCCGAGACGCGGATCGGGCAGTCCGATGACTGCAACATCCTTGATCTTATCATTCGTGCGCAGGAAATCCTCGATCTGCACGGGATAGAGGTTTTCACCGCCGGAAATGACAACGTCCTTCTTGCGGTCAACAAGGTAGATGAAGCCGTCCTCGTCCTCGCGCGCCATATCGCCGGTGTAGAGCCAACCGTCCTTCAAAACTTCGTTGGTCGCCTCTTCGTTTTTGTAATAACAGAGCATCACGCCGTTGCCGCGCACGATCAGTTCGCCGACCTCGCCTCTTTTGACCTCACGCCCTGCCTCATCGACGATCTTCGCCTCCCAGCCGTAACCCGCCTTGCCGATTGCACCGACTTTGTGAATATTCTCCACACCGAGATGGACGCAGCCCGGCCCGATGGACTCGGAGAGTCCGTAGTTGGTGTCATATTGGTGGTGCGGGAAAATCTTCATCCAGCGGTGTATGAGGCTCGGCGGAACGGGCTGCGCGCCGATGTGCATCAAACGCCATTGCTCAAGCATATAGCTGTTCAGGTCGATTTTTCCCGATTCGATGGCATCCAGCAGATCCTGCGCCCATGGCACAAGCAGCCAGACGATCGTGCATTTCTCCTCCGTGACCGCGCGGAGGATCCATTCCGGTTTGACTCCGCGCAGCAAGACGGCGCGGCTAGCGGACAAGAGGCTGCCAAACCAGTGCATCTTCGCGCCCGTGTGATACAACGGCGGGATGCAAAGGAATACATCGTTACGCGTCTGCCCGTGATGCTTTTGCTCTGTGATGCAGGAGCTGACAAGGGCGCGGTGGTTATGTAGGATCGCCTTCGGGAAACCCGTCGTACCGGAGGAAAAATAGATCGCGGCATAGTCATCTTCCTCCATGCAGACAGGGGGCGCGGTTCGAGAGCAGTAGTTGACCAGCTCTAAATAGGATTCGGCAAAGGAGGGTACTTCCCTGCCCACATAGAACATATAGCGTACGCGGGAGAGCTTCGGGACAATCGGCTCCAACCGTTCGGTAAATTCCGGTCCGAACACCAGCACCTCTACATCCGCCAAATCCAAGCAGTATTCGATCTCGTCGCTGGAGTAGCGGAAATTCATCGGCACAGCGATGGCACCCGCCTTAAGAACGCCAAAGTAGATCGGCAGCCACTCCAAACAATTCATCAACAGAATGGCGACCTTCTGCCCTTTCTTGATGCCGCGGCTGAGCAGCAGATTTGCAAAGCGGTTTGCCTTTTTATCAAATTGCCCCCATGTGATCTCGCGGCGGTACGGCAGGTCGGGACGCGTATTCTCGATCAGGCTGAAATCCCGCCATGTGACCGCACGGTCGCGCTCCTCGGAGGGGTTGATCTCAACGAGTGCGACTTCCTCGCTGTAAAGCCGCGCGTTTTTCTCTAAAATGTCGGTAATAACCATATTTTCTCTCCTTTTTAATAAAAATCGTCCTCTGCAAAAGCAGAGGACGAGAGGATTTGGTAGGATCGACCCATCGCGTTGCTTCGATTGTTTTTACTTTATCACTTTTAAGTGCTAAAGTCAATAGGGATTTCGTAATATTTCCTATTTCGGCAGGACAAAACCGTTCACGCTTGCCTGCGCGACGAGCGTGCCTAACTCGTCCGTGACCTCGACCGTATATAGCGCGGTCGTTCTGCCCTGCTTGACGCAGCTCGCCTTTGCGATCAGCGTCTTCCCTTTCGCGGTTCCTAAGAAAGAGATATCCGCGTGCAGAGAGATCGTGTCCGTATGCTCGGCAAAGCCGTTGGCGGCAATGGCAGCGGTAAAATCCGCAAGTGTGAAGATCGCACCGCCCATCGGCGTACCGCGCGCATTGCGGTGCTTCTCTAAAAGCGGCATCTCACAGACCGCATACTGCGGCTGTGCTTCCGTGATCGTAATTTCCGCCGCGTCTGTGGCAAAGCGGTCATGGGAAAAGCGTTCTCGAATTTTCTGAATGGTCGGCATACTATCACCTCATGATTGCGCAAACACGAACGGTTTGCTCATACTCAAAATTTCCACTGTATCGGCGGCAGAAACCTGCACGACCGCAACAATATCCTCCGGCGCAAGGACAAGCCCCTCCACAAGCAAGGCTGTATCGGAGAGATAGGTCGTCTCATAGCCGATATCGTTGACATACACAACGCTGTATGGCGTAAAATGCTCGCCTGCCACACGCAGTGCGTCCTCTTCCTGCGTGAGCGCGGTAATGCAGATGTCCTCCACATCAAAGCGCATATCCGTCGGCTGAAGCGGTGCGCTGTTTTCTGCGTAATACTGTTCACCCGAGAGCATGTCATATTCCAGCACCTCGAGCGCCTGCTGATACGCGGCGCTGTCGTCACCTGCGTAATCATAGCTCTGATGCAGGCGGAAGATCGCGCCTTCATGAATGCCGCACAGATCCATGACATAAGCGCCGAGCTGGTAGGTTTGCAGATCACGCTTCCCGTTTTCCGCAAGGGGGAAATTCGACCAGATCACATACTCCGTCGTCTGCGTGCTGCCATAGGACAGCTCCTCCTGTTGGAAATTAAAGCTCGGCAGATGGTCACCGTAAAACACGACCACGGTCGGCTCCTCAAAGCTTTGAAGCGCCTGCGTAAGCTCCGCGACAAACGCGTCGCACTCCTTGAGCTGGTAAAGATAGTATTCCAAGCCGTTTTTCCGTCCTTCCTCCTCCATGCCCTGCACAGCAAGGAGCGGCGCATCGGGCAGCGGCTCGCTCGGGTATTTTCCATGCGGCTGGACGGAGACGGCAAAGACAAGATCCTTCTCCTCCGTCGCAGTCAGCGCTTTGCAGATCTCGCCCGTCAGTACGCTGTCCTTCGCCCAACCGCGCGGATTGTATTCCACGCCGTTCATATATTCCAGCGATGTAAAGGTTTGAAAGCCGAGATTGGCATAGACAATATGGCGGTCATAAAAGGTCGCATTATTATTATGGACAGCGTGGGTCGCATAACCGAGCTGTGCAAGGGTAAAGGCAATGGACTCCGATGCGGTGGAATTGACAATGGTCATATAGGGGTATTCCCCCACGCCGAAGTGATTCAGATTCATTCCCGTCAGAACCTCAAACTCCGTGTTGGCCGTGCCCGCGCCGACACAGGGAACGGACAGCAGCCCACTCGGATACTCCGCCTTTAACGCCTCAAAATGCGGTACGGGATTCTCCGAAAAATGCAGGTTTTTCAGGTAATTCGCGTCAAAGAATGATTCGAGCTGCACAAAAATGATATTCGGGGTATCCGCTTTTGTCTGCGGCAGGTCTCGCTGTGTGTCGATAATCTCCTCAACCTCGTGCGGAGAATAGTCCTCCGGCTCGTCCACGCCGCCCGTGACCAAGCTTGCGGAAAAGCAATAGACAAAGCCGTTTTCATGATACGCGCGGGGCAGGCTGGAAAACGCATTCGTCTCGTCTAAAACATCAATGCGCACAAAAAGCGCAGTCAGCAGAAGCAGAGAAAGCGCGGCAAGCAAAACCGTCACACTAGAAAAACATGGTGTACTCGGGAACTTCTTCGCACGCGCCCAGAAAAAGAAGATCAGACCGAGGAGGGCAGAGATCCCCAAAATCAGGAAAAGCAGCTCTATGCGGCTGAGATACTTTTCAAAGATATCCCGAACGGATGCCATCAGCCAAATATCAGACGCAGTCAGCGGCATGGAGCGGAAGGTCAGCAGGATAAAGTCCGTTACGGCAAGCCCGAACCAAACCGCAGCAAGCAGCAAAAACCAAAAGCGGCGCTTTGGGAAAAGCAGCGAGAAGGACAAAACGGTGAAGATCAGAAAAGCGCCGTAGAGAAACACCCATGGCTTTCCGATGCAAAAAGACAAGGTGTCAAACAGAGAACGCCGCGCCAGCAGCTCGATCGCACCGTTCAGGAGCACAGAAAACACAAAGTACAGAGACACGATGCGATAATTCTCACGATTCCATTGTTTTTTCAATTTTTCCGCAGAAAAATACGCCCGAATCCGCAAAACGCAGCTCACCGTCCCTTCCTCATTACTTTAGGAACCTCTGAACAAATCAACTGCGGCGCTCAGCGGATCTTTTGCCGCAACTTATCGGTTCGAAAACCTTGAAATACACAAAGTATTCCTGCGGTTTTCCAACCTCAATTTGCGGCAAAATCTCTCGCTGACCGCTCTTGTGGATTTATTCAGAGCTTCCTTTACAGTATACCAGCTTACGAAAAAAATGCAACTGCTTTTTCAAAAGCACAAATTAGATTCGTGTTTTGCTTGCGGAATTTGGAAAATTGTGTTATAATATATGTTTAGAGATTCCCTACGACAAAGAAACCGCCGAATTGGCGGCAGGTCGAGAGTTATCATTGGAAAGGAAGCATAGAAATTTATGACCACGATTGATATTTATTCCGGTTTTTTGGGTGCAGGCAAGACCACACTGATCAAGAAAATGATCCGCGAGGCATATGTCGGCGAGCAGATTGTGCTGATCGAAAACGAATTCGGTGAGATCGGCATTGACGGCGGTTTCATGAAGGATGCAGGCATTCAGGTCAATGAAATGAATTCCGGCTGCATCTGCTGCTCCCTCGTCGGCGATTTCGGCAAGGCGCTGCAGCAGGTCATCTCCGAGTATCACCCCGACCGCATCCTCATCGAGCCGTCCGGTGTCGGTAAGCTCAGTGATGTGATCGGCGCCGTGCAGCGCGTTGCGACGGAAGAAGTGCAGCTCGGCTGCTTCGTGACCGTTGCAGACGCGACCAAGTGCAAGGTATATCTGAAGAACTTCGGCGAATTCTACTCCAACCAGATCGAGACTGCTTCTGCCATCATCCTCAGCCGCACTGCGACGATCTCCGACGAAAAGTTAGACGCCGCAATTTCTCTGCTGCGGGAACACAACGACAAAGCCGTCATTATCACGACCCCGTGGGAGCAGCTCGACGGCAAGCAGATCTTAGAGGCTATGCAGCATCAGCATTCTCTGACGGACGAGCTTTCCGAGATGATCGAGCACGCCCGCGCACAGGAGGAAGACGAGGACAACTGCTGCTGCCATCATGATCATGAGTATGCGCATCACCATCACGACCATGACGAGGAACACGAGCATCATCATGACCATGACGAGCATTGCCACCATGACCACGATGAAGAACATGCGCATCATCACGAGCATGACGAGCATTGCCATCATGACCACGATGGGGAGCATGCGCATCATCACGACCATGACGAGCACTGCCACCACGACCACGGCGAGGAGCACGAGCACCACCATCATCACCATCATCACGGGCATGATGCCGACGAGATCTTCCAAAGCTGGGGCGTTGAGACGCACAAGAAATTTACCGCAGAGGAGATCAAAGCGGCGCTCTCCGCCCTCGATAACGAGGAGGTCTACGGGATTGTCCTGCGCGCCAAGGGCATCGTACAGGCAGCGGACGGCACCTGGCTGCATTTTGACCATGTACCGGGCGAAATGGATGTCAGAAGCGGCACCGCAGAGGTCACCGGCAGATTGTGCGTGATCGGTTCAAAGCTGAACGAAGCCGCCGTTGCCGCCCTGTTCGGTGTGTAAGGAGGAATGGCAATGCCGATTCCGGTCTATGCGTTTACCGGCTTTTTAGATGCCGGAAAAACGAAATTCATTCAGGAGACGCTGTGTGACACCCGCTTTAACGCAGGCGAGCGCACCCTTCTGCTCATCTGCGAGGAGGGCGAGGAGGAATACGACATCTCCGCCTATCCCTATGAGAAGGTGTATCCGGAGGTCATCGAGCAGGATGAGATCACAACGCAGGAGCTTGCCGCCCTTCTGCAAAAGCACCACGCCGAACGCGTGGTTGTGGAGCTGAACGGAATGCAGCTCGTCGGGGACTTTTATCAAAAGATGCCGCAGGATTGGCAGATTGCGCAGGAGGTCATGTTCGCTGACGGCACGACGATCCAAAGCTATAATTCCAACCTCCGTTCGTTGGTGGTGGACAAGCTGTCCGGCTGTGAGATGGTCGTGTTCAACCGTCTGCCGGTCGGCACGGATATCATGCCGCTGCATAAGCTTGCCCGCGCGCTCAACCGGAGAGTTGGCATCCTCTACGAATACACGGACGGCAAGACGGAATTTGACGAGATTGAAGACCCGCTCCCCTTTGACATTAACGCCCCCGTGATCGAGATCGCAGACGAGGATTACGCGCTCTGGTTCCGCGACATCAACGAGGAGCCAAAGAAGTACAACGGTAAGACCGTCCGCTTTAAGGCGCAGGTGGCGCGGTTAAAAAAGGATCGCGACGGCTACTTTGCGCCCGGCCGTTTCGTGATGACCTGCTGCGTGGAGGACATTCAGTTTATGGGAATGCCCTGCAAGTACGCAAAATCCGCTGAGCTGCACACACGCCAGTGGGTCATGGTGACGGCAACGGTAGAAACGCGATTCCACGCCCTCTATCGCGGCACCGGTCCGATTTTGACGGCGGTTACCGTCGAGCCTGCCAAGCCCGCTGCCGAAGAGGTCGCGACATTCTGAAAACAATAAGTATCCGTATGGTGACAATCATACGGATACTTATTGTTTATGTGATACTAAAAACCGATTAAAATATTCATTTCAATCGGTTTTCAACGCCGTACCG
>CAMAEX010000064.1:0-8819 GCA_945832065.1 uncultured Clostridia bacterium
AGGCCTGCACATACTTGTCGGTGTGGTCGCCGATGATCTTGATGGAGTTCTTGTTTGCGCCGACGGTGCCGTCGCCGCCGAGACCCCAGAACTTGCACTCGATGGTGCCTTCCGCCGCGGTGTTCGGGCAGTTCTTATCCTCGGGCAGGGAGAGGTTGGTGACATCGTCCACGATGCCGATGGTGAACTGACGCTTGGGAGCGTCCTTCTTCAGCTCGTCATAGACAGCGAACACGGAGGAAGGCGGCGTATCCTTGCTGCCGAGACCGTAGCGGCCGCCGATGACCTGAATGCCGGTCTTGCCGGCATTGGCAAGCGCGGTGACCACGTCGAGATAGAGCGGCTCGCCCTGTGCGCCGGGTTCCTTGGTGCGGTCGAGGACAGCGATCTTTCTGACGGTGGCGGGGATGGCTTCGATCAGGCGCTCCGCCTTGAACGGACGGTACAGACGGACCTTGATGAGACCGACCTTTTCGCCGTGGGCGTTCATGTAGTCGATGACTTCCTCCGCCACGTCGCAGATGGAACCCATGGCGATGATGACGCGGTCGGCGTCGGGCGCGCCGTAGTAGTTGAAGAGCTTGTAGTCGGTGCCGAGCTTGGCGTTGATCTTGCCCATGTACTCTTCGACGATCTCAGGCAGCTCGTCATAGTACTTGTTGCAGGCCTCACGGTGCTGGAAGAAGGTGTCGCCGTTCTCGTGCGAGCCGCGCATGGCGGGACGCTCGGGGTTCAGGCAGTGCTTACGGAATGCGGCAACGGCATCCATGTCGCACATTTCCTTCAGGTCTTCGTAGTCCCAGATGGCGATCTTCTGGATCTCGTGGGAGGTACGGAAGCCGTCGAAGAAGTTGATGAAGGGCACACGACCCTTGATGGCGGCAAGGTGTGCCACGGGCGCGAGGTCCATGACCTCCTGCGGGTTGGTCTCGCAGAGCATTGCAAAACCGGTCTGACGGCAGGCGTAAACGTCGGAATGGTCACCGAAGATGTTCAGCGCATGGGTGGCAAGGGTACGAGCGGAGACGTGGAACACGCCCGGCAGCAGCTCGCCAGCGATCTTATACATATTCGGGATCATGAGCAGCAGACCCTGGGAAGCGGTGTAGGTGGTGGTCAGAGCGCCGGCAGCGAGAGAGCCGTGCACGGTGCCGGATGCGCCCGCCTCGGACTGCATCTCAACGACCTTCACGCGGTTGCCGAAGATGTTCAGGCGACCCTGCGCCGACCACTGGTCGACATAGTCCGCCATCGGGCTGGAGGGGGTGATGGGGTAGATGCCGGCTACCTCGGTAAAGGCGTAGCTGACATGCGCGGCGGCGGTATTGCCGTCCATTGTCTTGAGTTTTCTGGTCAAAATGAAATACCTCCTAAAAAAGTATTGATTTGCAGACACCTTCATTCTACCACCGATTTTCGGTTTTGTAAATCAGAAAAACGCACCAAGCAGAAGATTTTGCGGAAATTTAACGAAAATTTTTAAATGATGACAAGAAGTAAAAAATAGAATTGTTTTTAAGATCATTTTGCTGTATGATAAAAAAAGAGTAAAGAAGGCGACAGTGGCGGCGTTTGAGCGTCCGTACGGATTTCGCTTTTTCAGAGGGGGGAATTGCTGTGATCTCTCGCTTGGATTCCATGGGACTGAGCGGTATCAGTGGATATCCAGTGTCGGTGGAGTGCTTTATTTCCAGCGGGCTGCCTGCGTTTGATATCGTCGGGCTGCCCGATGCGGCGGTCAAGGAGGCAAGGGAACGCGTTCGTGCTGCGATCAAGAATAGCGGGTTCAAATTTCCCGTCAGCCGTATTACATTGAATCTTGCGCCTGCCAACACGAAAAAGTCCGGCACACTGTATGATCTGCCGATTCTGCTCGGCATCCTCGCGGCGACGGAGGTTTGCAGAATCCCGAAGGAACCGTCGGCGTTTTTGGGAGAACTGAGCTTGGAGGGGAAGCTGCGCCCCGTGAACGGCGTGCTGCCGATGGCGATCGCGGCGCAGAAGGCGGGCTTCCGAACGCTCTATGTCCCGGCAGCGAACGCAAAGGAAGCGACGCTGGCAGGGGAGATCAAGGTCATTCCCGTTGTTGAGGTGCGTCAGCTCATTGCGCATTTGCGGGGAGAGATCGAGATCACGCCGGAACCCCATTGGGTTCCACGGGAGGATACGGAGAACCTGCCCGACTTTGCCGACGTGAAGGGGCAGGAAAATGTCAAGCGGGCGCTGGAAATTGCGGCGGCGGGGTCGCACAATGTCCTTTTGGTGGGACCTCCGGGCTCGGGCAAGAGTATGCTGGCAAAGCGCCTGCCCTCGATCCTGCCGGATATGACGCGGGAGGAAGCGCTGGAGGTCACGCAGATCCATTCCGTGATGGGGCTGCTCCCGCCGGAATCGCCGCTGATTCGCCGCAGACCCTTCCGTTCGCCGCACCATACGATCTCCGCAGCGGGCTTGACGGGCGGCGGCACGATCCCGCACCCGGGAGAGATCTCTCTTGCACATAAGGGTGTGCTGTTTTTGGACGAGCTGCCGGAATTCCGCAAGGAGACCTTGGAGGTCATGCGCCAACCGCTGGAGGACGGCGTTGTGACGATCTCGAGAGCCAGCGGCGCGGCGACCTTTCCCAGTCAATTTCAGCTTGTCTGCGCGATGAACCCCTGTCGCTGCGGCTGGTACGGCGATCCCTCGGGGCGCTGCGTCTGTACGCAGGCATCGGTCAATCAGTATCTTTCGCGCATATCGGGACCTCTGCTCGACCGCATTGACATCATCGTGCAGGTGCCGGCGCTCAACTTTGACGAGCTGCGCAGACACGCCGCGCCGGAGCCGTCTTCTGCAATCAAAAAGCGCGTGGAGGCGGCGAGAAGCGTTCAGCGGGAGCGCTTCGGACACAGTCGCTGCCATTGCAATGCGAATATGCAGACGCCGGAGCTGCGCCGCTACTGTGACCTGGATGAAGCCTGTGCGACGCTGATGCGTCAGGCGTTTGACGCGCTCGGACTGACCGCAAGGAGCTACGACCGCATCCGCAAGGTCGCACGGACGATTGCGGACTTGGACGGAAGCACCGAAATTCAGCCCCAGCACCTCGCGGAGGCAATCCAGTACCGAAGTTATCAATTCGTGAAATAGGTTGATTAGACGACCCAAACAGAGAAAAACAAGGCCACGGTGAAAGAACGAGTTTCCTGTCGGCATTTTTCATAAATTAATCGATTCTTCCGTCGAAAAAGGTCTTTACAAACTCTCAGCGAAATGGTATACTTACAAATAGACAAGCAAAATATTAAAGAGGAGGAGTATTTCAGTGTCAAAGTATAAAACTGAGTTTATGCGCTGCATGGATCAGCAGGGGATCAAGTATCAAGAACTGGATGAAAGAAAGGTTTCGGTTCGCTACAGCGGAGACAACTTAAAGACAATTGCGATTATTGTCGCATTTGACAAGAACGACTCCAATACTGTGCAAATCTATTCCTTCGAGATTGCGTCCTTTAAGGAGGATAAGTTCGCAGCCGGTTTATTGGCGTGCAATGCGCTCAATGCCAGATTCCGCTGGGTAAAGTTCTACCTTGACTCCGATCGCGATGTCATTGCCGAGATGGATGCCGTTGTCGATTACGACTCCGTCGGCGAGGAGTGCATCGAGCTTGTCAGACGCATGGTCGGCATCATTGACGAAGCATATCCCGAGTTCATGAAGGCAATGTGGCAGTAATTTTCTGATTCAATCAGCGATGTTCTTTGCGGCGAGCTGGACGAAGATCCTTCGTCCGGCTTGCCTTTCTTATTAAATGAAATAAGGGGGTAAAACAATGCGCATATATGTAAAATTGGATCGGGATTGGGTCTGCTCCGGAAATCTGTCAAGAGGCATTCTGATGCAGCGATTTGTCTCGGTATGCAAAAACCGTTTTGAAAAATCAGTGCAGGTAAAGGCGCAGTCGTTTTTTGACTGTACTTTGGAAATCCGTGTTGATATGACAAAGGAAGCAGTGGCGGATGCGGTGCAGGAGCTTGCTGCTGAGATATTCCGCGCAGACGCGGAGGAAAAGAGTATATATACAATCACGGTCAATGGTGAAGAGGAGAAGCCTGCACCGCAGAAAACGGAGAATAAAGCGCCTTCAACCGAAGCTCCGGATGAGCTTGCTGCGTTGCAGCAATATATCGCCGGGAAAGGCGGAGAAAGCACAGCGGAGGAACCTGTGGAGAACTCGGATGAGACGGAGGAGGACAACGCAATCGAGAGGTTGGAGGAGGACACGACCGAGGCAGCGCAAGAGAACAGTACGCTAGCAGACGAGACAGCGGAAACCTCTGCGTGTGAGGAGAAAAGCGCAATTGCAAAGATCGACGCGCTGGTCGGCGCTGAGGATTACAAAAAGCTCTGCCATGAGATCGCGAAGCGCGCGGAGATCATTCGGCAAAACAGAACACAGAAGGCATTTTTCTCTGAGGCGTATCTGTTCTTCGCCGCCCCCGGCTGTGGGTATACCACCGCGCTGGAGCTGCTGTCGGAGCTTTTGACGGAATTAAAGCTCTTTGATGCGCCGAAGGAGGTGGCGGAGTTCGAGCTGCCGTCTCCGGAGGAATCGGAGGCGAAGGATAAGCTGCACCGTCTTGCCGAGAGCGCAAAATATGCGATGGAGGCACATAGAATTCTCTCTTTTGATATTACCCAGTGGCAAGGCAAAATGATGTCCTCCGCGTTTAAGCGCTTCTTAATGACATTGGCGCAAGCTAATGAAAAAAGCGTGATTGTATTCCGCTGCAAGGTCGCGCAGCCGGATGCGCGGAGGGACGTACAGCACGACTTGGACGATATCATTACGACGCGCGTGGTGGAGATCCCTCCGTTTACGCCGGAGGAACAGCGGGCAATCGCGGCGCAGTATTTGAAGCAATATGGTTTTACCGCAGACGAGGCGAGCTGGGAGCTGTTTGAAGAACGGGTCACCCTGGAACATGCGGATGGCTTCTTCTACGGGCTTCATACGATCCGTAAAGTTGCGAACGAAATGATCAGATGCACGGAATTGTATTCCGCAGAGCATCAGCAAAACGAGAAGATGATCGTCAGTGAAGCGCTGCGCGGCTTTGTGCCGCAAAGAGAAGCCGAAGCGCTCAGCGGCATGGAGATGCTCGGTTCGATGGTCGGTATGGAGGAGATCGAGAAACAGCTCAATCGGATTCTGCGGCAGGTGATCCTGTCGAACAAAAGCGACATACAGCACAGACCCTGCATCCATATGCGGTTTGTCGGCAATCCCGGCACCGGCAAGACAACCGTGGCACGGATCCTGGGAAAGCTCCTCAACGAAAACGGGATCTTGCGCATCGGCAAGTTTTTTGAACATAAGGGCAGAGATTTGTGCGGCAGCTATGTAGGACATACCGCGCCCAAAACGACGGAAATTTGCCGTCAAGCATACGGCTCGGTGCTGTTTATCGACGAAGCCTATTCCCTCTATCGGGACGGCTACTCCGGCAATGACTACGGCAGAGAGGCGATCGACACGCTTATCGCGGAAATGGAAAACCACAGCGACGATCTGCTCGTGATTTTGGCGGGCTATCCCGACGATATGGATGAACTGATGAGCGCCAATGCCGGACTTGCCAGTCGTGTTCCCTATACGATTCGTTTCCCAAACTACTCCAGAGAACAGCTGCATCAGATTTTCATGAATATGTGCCACGCACAATTCCGCGTTACGGAGGAGTTCGAGACGGCTTCCAAGCGCTATTTTGACGACCTGCCCGACGCAGTGCTGCAAGCAAAATCCTTTGGCAATGCGCGTTTCGTGCGGAATCTCTTTGAACGCGTTTGGAGCAATGCCGCCGATCGCTGTCAGGTAAGTGATATCTCTCAGATCGAACTGACGGTAGATGATCTAAATGCAGCGACAAAAGAGCTGACAGGAGAACAGCCGAAGGTGAAAGAAACGAGAAAAATCGGTTTTTCACAGTGAAATTACACAAAATAGGAATCCGGCAGTATGAAATCTATCAAAATTGAGGGTCCGATATGAATGAAATGTTTTTGCTGAAATTGGGCGAAATCGTCCTGAAGGGCGGCAATCGCTTTCAGTTTGAGAACCGCTTAAAGACCAATGTGGCGCGGCGGATGCGCCCTTTTGGTGAGTTTAGCGTGCGTATTATGCAGTCTACACTCTATGTCGAGCCGCAGAACGAGCTTTGCGACCTTGACGGTGCGTGGGACGCCTGCCATACGATCTTCGGCGTGGTCAGCCTGTGCCGCTGCCGCCCCTGTGAGAAAGACTTGGACGCGATCTTTGCTACCGCGATGGAATACCTTGGGGATGATTTGCGCATGGCAAGCTCCTTCAAGGTCGAGTCCAAACGGTCGGACAAGCGTTTCCCGCTCAATTCCATTCAGCTTTCGCAGGAGATCGGCGGGCGCATTGCCGAGGCGATCCCGAGCCTGACCGTCGATGTGCATCATCCGGACTACACGGTCTTTGTCGAGGTACGCGACCGCGCTGCCTATGTCCACGGGCCTGCCGAGCAGGGTGCAGGCGGACTGCCGACCGGCGTGGGTGGGCGCGCAATGGTGCTGCTCTCGGGCGGCATCGACAGCCCCGTTGCCGGCTATATGATCGCCAAGCGCGGCGTGGAACTGGAATGCGTTCACTTCTTCTCCTATCCCTACACGAGCGAGCTTGCCAAGGACAAGGTTTTGGAGCTTGCCCGTCTGATGACGCGCTACTGCGGCAGGATGACCGTGAATATCGTCGGCTTTACCGAAATTCAGGAGGCCATTCGTGACAACTGCCCCGAGGAGTATTTTACGCTTATCATGCGCCGCTTTATGATGATGATCTCCGAACGCATTGCACGCGACCACGGCTGCGGCTGCCTTGTCACGGGCGAAAACCTCGGACAGGTCGCCTCTCAGACGATGGAGGCGATGGCAGTGACGGGCGCTTGCGTCGAGCTGCCGATCTTCCAGCCGCTCATCGGCATGGACAAGGAGGAAATCGTCACGATTGCGCGAAAAATCGGCACGATGGAGACTTCCATTCTGCCCTATGAGGACTGCTGCACGGTCTTTACGCCGCGCCATCCCAAGACAAAGCCCACCAAGGGGCAGGTCGATCACGCCTGCGAAAAGCTGGACTTTGACGGGTTGATCGAGCGCGCGCTGCAAAATACGGAGCTTGTGAAGGTACGCTATCATGGATGAGGCAGTACGGGTCATTCATCTGCTGACGGCGCAGGGCAAGACCCTTGCCACGGCGGAGAGTTGCACGGGCGGACTGTTAGGAAAGCTCCTGACCGATGTGCCGGGCGCATCTGCGGCATATTTAGGCGGCGTGATTTCTTATGCCTATGAAGTGAAGGAAAAGCTTTTGGGCGTGGATGCCGAACTCCTGCGGGATAAAGGCGCGGTGTGTGAGGAAGTGGCGCTGCAAATGGCACAGGGCGCAAGGCAGCGTTTCGGTGCGGATTTCGCTTTATCTACCACCGGAAACGCAGGTCCCGGCGCGGACGAAAAGAATCCGAATGTCGGAGAAATCTATGTCGCTATCTCTTCGCAAGGCGGGAAGCGATGCAAAAAGCTGACGCTGCGAGGCAAACGGGAGGAGAATCGTTTAGAAGCCTGCAAGGCTGTCTTGCAACTGCTTTTGGAGTATTGCAATTCGTAAGACAAAAGAGACGCCATTTCATAACAAATACAGTGGGGACATGGTTTTACGCCCACAGAAATGCAAATCATTTATAAGGAGCTCAAGATGAAACATATCACAAAACGATTCTTATCCATTCTCTTGCTGCTTGCCGTTTTGACTGCGTGCCTCCTTCCGGTTGAGGCGGCGACGGGCAGCAAGATCGCCAACCCGGGGCAGCGCGATGTGGTATGCACTGCGCTTTCGGCGCAGGCGAAGGCGTATTATACGGACGACTATTCTTACGACCTGCTGAAAGAGCTGGACGGTGCGCAAAATGCGACTGATTCCTATGCCGCGACGCAGAATAATCCGCTGTATCAAAAGCTCTATACTCTGATGTCCTCGACACAGACGGAGTATTACAGCTACGACTCCCTGAACAAAGACTTTGCCTATACTGACACGCAAAACGGTGTGTATGACGGAACAATGAGCTGCCTTTGGGCGGGACGCACGGCGAAATGGAACGGAAGCTACTTCAACAGAGAGCATGTCTGGCCGAAATCGCGCGCCTCGTTCTACCAAATCAACGGCGGTGCGGATCGACACCACCTTCGCCCTGTCAGCGCTTACATCAACAAGACCCCACACTGGCATCGTCCTTACGGCACGGCGGCGGGCGGCACACTTGTTTATGACGAGGTGGGCAATCTCGGCGGCAGATATACGGAGGATATCTTCGAGCCAAACGACAACGTCAAGGGCGATACCGCGCGTATCCTGCTGTATGTCTATGTCCGCTGGCAGCAGCCCAATCTTCTACTCGGATGTAAAGAAAGAGAATCTCCCTGCTTTGGATTCTGACGATGTTAATAACGGCGGAGACAACGGCTTGAAGGTCATTGAAAACCTCGACACCCTCCTTGCGTGGTGCGAGATGGATCCCGTGGATACTTGGGAGATGGGCAGAAATGACGCCGTCGAGCGAATCCAAGGAAATCGCAATGTCTTTATCGACTACCCCGAATATGCTTGGCTGCTCTTCGGAAAGGAGATCCCCACCGATATGGTCACTCCGTCCGGTGAGGCGAAAAACTCCGCGCCGCAGTATACGGTCACGGCACGCTCCAATGATGAAGCATTCGGCACAGTGTCGCAGAACGACAGGACGATCACCGCAAC
>CAMAEX010000065.1:0-8794 GCA_945832065.1 uncultured Clostridia bacterium
GGGGGTATGCCGCATCCGTAACGCTCGTTCCTCGCGAACGGCTGCGCTACCACGTCGCTTCGCTCCTCGCAATGACACGTCGGGGACTTTTTCGACACGCTGAGTGGGCTTTGCCCACGCAGACAGAGCCGCTGATCCAACAGGACATGTCCCCGCCCTACAAGCGGCTGCAAATCAATGAGGAGGAGACATTGATGAAAACAACATTTTTCCGTTTTTCGGCTTTGGTACTTATTCTATCGCTGCTGCTGTCCGTTGGCGCGGCGGCGGCAAACGCCGACGACTATGACATTCCCAATGACTGGAGTCATGACGCTCTCGTTTTCGCGGTGGAAAACGACATTCTGCGCGGTGACGAGCATCAAAAGCTCAACCCGCAGAAAAACATCACCCGCGCGGAAATGGCGGCGGTGCTGGTGCGTCTGCTCGGCGCAAGCGACCGGAGCGATCTATCCGCTTTCCCCGATGTCGATCCCGACGCGTGGTACTATGACGAGCTGAGCGCCGCCTACGCTGCGGGGATTTTCGGCGGTTCCGACGGGAAAATGCTGCCCAACTCCCCCATCACGCGCGAGCAGGCGGTCGTTGTGCTTTGCCGCGCCTTTGGCAGCGTTTCGTACAATCGCACCGCCTATACCGCCTTCTCCGACGGCAAAACGGTCTCCGCCTACGCCCGCGACAGCGTAAGTGCGCTTCGGGAGCTGGGTCTGCTGAGCGGCTATGAGGACGGCACCCTCCGTCCGCAGTCCCATATTACCCGCGCCGAGATCGCGCAGCTTCTTTATAATATCTTAGACTGCATTGCCGACACACCCGACGAGCTCCCCGCAAGCGGCACCGTCCTCTATCGCGGCACGCAGCCCCTTCCGAATGAGCTGAAGCTGAACGGCACGCTGATCCTCGCCCAGTCCGCGCCGGCTGTGCTCGCGCCGACCGATTGGGAGATCCGCGACGCTCTGGTCCTGCGCACGGGGACGGACACAAACGCCGATTTGACAAACGTCACTACACGGGAGCTGGTCTGCGCGCCCCTCGGCGGCAAGGTCAGCGGCGCGGCGGACAAGGTCTTCCTCTGGGGCGTTGCGTCGTCCTACACCGGCAGCGCCAAGCAGCTCACCGTCTTAGGCGGCAGCCACACCTTTACCGGCAGCTCCGAAAATCTGACGGTACGAGCGGGCACGCTCACCCATCAAGGCGACAGCAAGACGGTCGCTTTAGACGAGAATACACGCCTCGTCTTAAACGGCGGCGCGGAGTCCGTCGTGATCGACGGCAGCGGCGTACGTTTGACGGTGAGCGGCAGGGTCGACGCAGTGACCGTCAACGGCAAGAACGCTGTGCTTGACGGCAGCGGCTCAGTCGGAACCCTCACGATCCAAGCGGAGAATTGCAGCGCAAAGCTTCCCTGTGACACCGTAGACGATGTGTGGTATGAGACTTATCAGAAGGAGCATGACGCTGCGCTGAAAACAGTGCAGACCATGCGCGTTGCCTGCACGGTGCAGCGTGCGACGGCGATTTATAAAAATCAGAATTTCACCGGCTATCTCCGCGACCTCCCCGTCGGCACAACGGTCTACAACGAATGGCATCCCTCAGGGGACGCGTTCTATGTCTCGCTGGAGGACGGCACAAAGGGCTGGGTGCCCCGCTGGGACTGCTACATCCCCGACGACACCGTAACGACGGACGGAACCCTCGATTACTCCAAGGCGACAAAGGAGGGCTTTGTCGATCTGCGCGGCTACGACAGCAAGACGGACTATCTCGTCTGGATCAGCCGCTACACGCAGAAGGTCATCGTTTTCCAAGGGAAAAAGGGCGATTGGGAGGTAATCCGTACCTTCCCCTGCTCCTCGGGCGCGAACAACACCCCGACCCCGGAAGGCATTTACACGATCAACAGCCGCACCTGGCGATGGAATTTCGACTACTACTATGTTGACAACGTCTCCATTTTCAGCGGCGGTCATGCGTTCCATTCGATCCTGATCGACTACGGCGGGAATGTATTTGACGGCAGAGTGGGCATCCCCCTCTCCCACGGCTGTGTCCGTATGCTGCCCGACGATTGCAGATACATATACAGCCTCCCGATGGAGACGAGAGTTATTGTTTATTGATCTATGCATACAGCAACCCCCGACCGCGTTTTGACGGTCGGGGGTTGGTGTTTTTTGTGAAGAGTGAAAAGTGAATAGTGAATAGGTGTTTGCAGAATGGTAGACGGTGCAGATAGGGCGGGTTTGTATGCCGCCGGCAGCGCCTGCACGAGATTGCACCCGCAGGGGGTACGCCGCATCCGTAGCGCTCCTTCGTCGCGAACGGCTGCGCTGCCACGGCGCAAGCGCCTCGCAATGACATAATAGGCTACCCTTTTTGTCATTGCGAGACCGGTGCGCACATTACCCGCAGGGGGATACGCCGCATCCGTAACGCTCCTTCCTCGCGAAAGACTGCGCACCGGTCGTGGCAATCTCAGGTTGTAGGTTTGTACGCACTTGCTACTGCCTGCACGAGATTGCACCCGCAAGGGGTATGCCGCATCCGTAACGCTCGTTCCTCGCGAACAGCTGCGCTACCGCGTCGCTTCGCGCCTCGCAATGATATGGTGGGGTAGGTTGTACGCAGTCAGTGGTTCCTGCACTGGCTTATGACTGTCCCCCGCCCTACAGAGTATGTTCTCTACCGCGCATGATAGGTCAAGCCCTTCGGGTAGAAGAAGCGGATCGCGTTCGGCACGACCTCGAAGGTCGCTTCCTTGCGCATGAGCAGCTCGCCGTCTAAATTGACCTCGCTTTTATCGTCGCAGCGGATCACGACGCGCTTGCACTGAAAATGTCGGATCAGATCGGGAAGCTGCGCGTACTGCCCCTTTTTGTACTTGCCGACCACGTTTGCCACCGTCGCACGGGAGACAGCCTTCACCAAAAGCACTTCCAGCAGTCCGTCATCCGGCTCTGCCTCCGGCACGGGGTTGAAGCCGCCGCCGTACCAGCGCCCGTTGGCAATGCAGATCAGCGTCTGCCGTCCGTCAAACGTCTCGCCGTCGATCTCGACGACATAGTGCCGATGTACGCCCTTGACAAGATTTACCCCCGTCGAGAGGACATACGCGCCGGAGCCGCTGACAAGGGGAAGGCGTTTATACTTGCCGATGGAGGTGCCGATGCGCGCGTCAAAGCCGATCGAGCAGATGTTCAGCGCGTATTGCTCCCGCCCGCAGCGGATCAGGTCGAAGCTCGCCACATCGGCATCCAGCAGTCTGCCGAGATCCCGAAACGCCATGGGGTCCGAGAAAATACGGATAAAATCATTGCCGGAGCCGCCGGGAAAATGCGTGACTGCCGCATTGCGGTAGCCTACCGCGCCGTTGACCACCTCGTTCAGCGTGCCGTCACCGCCGCAGGCGTAAATGCGCACGGGGTCGCCCGTCGCGGCTGCCGCCTGCGCAATGCGCGTGCAGTCGCCGGGGGCGCGGGAGACTAAGATCTCATATGCCAGACACCGCTTGTCGCAAGCCTCGCGGATCTTCTGCGTGAATTCACCCGTATGGTCATATTTCCCCGCCGCAGGATTGATGATAAACAGATGCTTCATCGCGTTGTCCCCCTTTTAAAAATACATATACACGTTACATTGTAATCTGCCGTTATAGAGCTTGCGCTTTTTGGTCGCCTGCTTCCCGAAATAATGCTCGAACTCCGGTTCGGAGGAGATGATATATTTTTTCCAGCCGTCTGCGAATTTCAGATGCCGTCCGAACGCCCGCACAAGCTGCTGCGCAGAACGCTGCTCCAGCATACGTTCGCCGTAGGGCGGGTTGCAGACCAAAACGCCGCTGTCACAGGGCAGGCTCAGCTTCGTCGCGTCCGCCTCGCGGAAGTCGATATGCTTTGCAACGCCCGCTTTTTTCGCGTTGGCAATGGCGATGGAGAGGGTCGCAGGGTCAATATCCGTGCCTAAGATGCGGTACTCTCCACGATATTCCAGATCCTTTGCCTCCTGCCGCGCCTGCGTCCAGACCTCATTGGGAACGCACGCCCATTTTTGGGCGGCAAAGTCGCGGTTTAAGCCCGGGGCGCGGTTTAACGCAGTGAGCGCGGCTTCAATGACGATGGTGCCGGAGCCGCAGAAGGGATCCCAAAAGAAGTCCCTGCCGCGATAGCGCGAGAGGTTCACCAGCGCCGCCGCCATTGTCTCGTGCAGCGGCGCCTCGTTGCCCACCGCACGATAGCCGCGCTTATGCAGGCTGACACCGGAGGTATCCAAAAAGACCTCGCAGACATCCTTCATGATGGAGAAACGGAGCTGATACGTCTCCCCCGTCTCGGGCAGCCATGTCAGACCGTATTTCGCGCCGAGACGATCCACGGCGGCTTTTTTGGCGATCGCCTGACAGTCCGGGACGCTGTGGAGCTGCGAATCTAAGCTGTAGCCCTTGACGGGAAACGCCCCCTCCTTCGGAATAAAGCGCTCCAGCGGGATCGCTTTCACGCCCTGATACAGCTCCTCAAAGCTCCTCGCGGGAAACCGCGCCAGCAGGAGCATGACGCGTTCACCCATACGCACACGGACATTCGCACGCGCCATATCCGCAAAATCGCCGTCAAAAAACACGCGGCGATCCTCCACGCGGACATTCTCTAACTTCATACGCCGCAGCTCGTCGCCGACTAAGCCCTCTAAACCGAACAGGCAGGGTACTGCCATTGTAAATTTATCCATAGATCCCCCAAATATTGATGCAGCAAGGTGGAGCAGGGATATGTCCCCCGCCCTGCATCGGCTGTTTCGTTTCCTTATTTTATTATACCGAATCGCCCGTGCTATTGCAATGGCAAATGCAGGGTTTTGACAAAAAATGACACGACATGAACCCCAAGAAAGACTATTGACTTTCCCCTCGGTTGTGCTAAACTAAGAGACAGAAGGAGGTGGACGCTATGCCCCCAATGGAATGGATCTGGCTTGCCGCTTTGGTCATCTTTGCCATCCTGGAAGCTGCCACAAGCACCTTAGTGTCTCTATGGTTTATCGGCGGCTCCTTGACGGCGATGATCGCCGCCTTGTGCGGCGCGGATATCTGGCTGCAGATCCTGCTGTTTTTCGCCGTCTCCGCGCTGTTGCTCGTCGCAATACGCCCTTTGGCGAAAAAATGCCTGATCCCAAATGCGCAGGCGACCAACGCCCGCGGCAATATCGGCAAGCGCGCCGTCGTTACCGAACAAATCGACACCCTGAACGGAAAAGGCGCGGTCAAAATTGACGGTGTCGAATGGTCCGCCCGTACGCAGAGCGAAGCACCGATCGAGGTCGGTGCGGTCGTCCGGATCACGGATATCATCGGCGCAAAGGTCTGCGTCGAGCCTGTAACAACAGAGGAGGAAAAAACATGAGTGAATTTTGGAGCAACTATTCCGCCGCGATCATCATTGCGGCAGCCGTCGTTATCCTGTTTATTGTCATTATCAAGAACATCTGCATCGTTCAGCAATCCCGTGCCTATGTCATTGAGCGCCTCGGTGCGTTCTCGACGGTTTGGGAGGTGGGTATCCACTTTAAGATCCCCTTCATTGAGCGCATTGCCCGCCGCGTCAGCCTCAAGGAGCAGGTGCTCGATTACCCGCCCCAGCCCGTCATTACAAAGGACAATGTCACCATGCAGATCGACACGGTCGTCTATTTCCAGATCACCGACCCGAAGCTCTACACCTATGGCGTCGAGCAGCCGATGATCGCAATGGAGACGCTCACCGCCACCACCCTGCGTAACATTATCGGCGATTTGGAGCTGGATCAAACCCTCACCAGCCGCGATGTCATCAACACGAAAATGCGCGCCATTTTGGATGAGGCGACCGATCCTTGGGGCATCAAGGTCACGCGTGTCGAGCTGAAGAACATCCTGCCGCCGCAGGATATTCAGAACTCAATGGAGAAGCAGATGAAAGCCGAGCGCGATCGCCGCCAAGCGATCCTGCAGGCGGAAGGCACAAAGCACTCTCAGATCCTTGTGGCAGAGGGCGAAAAGGAATCCGCCATTCTCCGCGCGGACGCGGAAAAGCAAGCTGCCATCCTCCGCGCAGAAGGTCAGGCAGAGGCGATCCTCGCCGTGCAAAAGGCGACCGCAGAGGCGATGCGTCTGCTCAACGAGGCTTGCCCGAACGATCAGGTCATCAAGCTCAAGGCGCTCGAAGCCATGCAGAAGGTCGCAGACGGCAAGGCAACGAAGATCATCATCCCCTCCGACCTGCAGGGGCTTGCCGGGCTTGCCAACGGGCTGGTCGAATCCGTGAAGGAGCCGAAGCAGTAAATGGCAGCCAAGTCAAAAAAGCCGACGCCCCCCGCGCCGCGCCGCAGCGTGGCAAATCAACCGAGCCGCACAAGAAGCGAACGCTCCCGCGCCTTTCGGAAGAAGCTCTGGATCGCCATCGGCGCACTGCTTGCGTTTGCGGCGGTGCTGATCGTCATTCAGCTTTTCATTGACCCGTCGGAGTTGAAAAATCTGTTTTCCTTTTAGCAAAAACCCGCTTCCCTTCTTTATTCGGAGGGAAGCGGGTTTTTTCAGTGAACAGTGAATTGTGAATAGGTTATCCGGTCGGAATGCTCCGCACGGAGTGCGGATTCGTGAATGGCTGATGGCTTTCTCTGCATGAGCAGTGGTAATTCTCATCTTTAGGGGATGGAAAATGAGATTGCCACGTCGCTGCGCTCCTCGCAATGACACAGCGGGAGGCTTGTACGTGATCTGCCGCAGCCGACAATTTACCTATTCCCTGTTCACTATTCACCATTCACTATGAAACAACATTCTGCGGGGTGCCGTTCAAAAATGCGCGCAGGTTTTCTGCCGCGATGTGGTGCAGGCGCAGACGGGCTTCCTTCGGCGCCCATGCGATATGGGGCGTCAGATAGCAATTTGGCGCGGTCAGCAGCGGGTTATCCGCCGCGATCGGCTCCTTGGAAACGACATCCGCACCGTAGCCCGCAAGCTTGCCGCTTTTCAATGCGTCCGCAACCGCCTGCTCGTCGATCAAGCCGCCCCGGGCGGTATTGAGCAGGATCGCACCGTCCTTCATTTTTTCCAGCGCCGCCGCGTCGAGCATATGCAGGTTCTCCGCCGTCTGCGGGCAGTGGAGCGAAACGATGTCCGAACGGGCAAGCAGCTCGTCCGGCGTGACGAATTGCGCGCCCTCCGGCACGGGCTTTATATGCCTTGCCGTGACCAAAAGCCGCATCCCGAACGCCTGCGCGATGTTGCCCACCGCCTGCCCGATCGCGCCGTAGCCGACGATACCGAGGGTCTTGCCCGCAAGCTCCGTCAAGGGTGCGTTCCAGAAGCAGAAATCCGGACAGCGCTGCCACTGCCCCCCGTGCACCGCCTGCGAGTGCTCGCCCACATGCTGCGTCATTTCCAGCAGCAGGGCAAAGGTCATCTGCGCCACCGCGCCCGTGGAATAGCCGGGAACGTTGCAGACCGTGACACCGTGCGCCTTGGCTGCGGCAATGTCCACGATATTATAGCCCGTGGCGAGAATGCCGATCATACGAAGATTTTTACATTGCTCGAACACAGAAGCGTCCACGGGGGTTTTATTCAGAAACACGATCTCTGCGTCCCCGATGCGGGAGACGACCTCGTTCTTCGCCGTCCGCTCGTAGACCGTCAACTCGCCGAACCCGGCGATCTCCTCCCAGCTCACATCCCCCGGATTGGAGGCGTAGCCGTCTAAGATCACGATTTTCATCGGCATCACCAGTAGTTCTTCGCCGCCTTGCGCTGCACGACGCAATACCATACGATCACAGCCACCGGCATCACGATCATGCCCAGGTCGATGAGCCACGAATCAATGTGCAGCACAAAGCTATTGAGCGCAAGCAGCCCACCGAGCAGGATCAGCGCAACACCCAGGATCAGCGCACGCGGGATGATATAGTCGATGAATTCCCCCGGGTCAAGACAGGCTGCCGGGTCACAGTTGCCGGGATAGAGGAATTTGTTCGGGAAAAGCATCTGCTCCTTCCGCAGGCGAATGGCGCTGTAGATCCCATAGATGCCGAAGCCGAAGAGCATAATGAGCATGAGACTGTCGAGCATATCCACCATGCCGTCAAGCATACCGCCCTGCTGCGCCGCCGCTTCGGTTGCCGCTTCGGTCGCCTCAGTCAAAAAAATCTTCAGGAAGCTCATAAAACCGACCTCCGTTGTTCAGAATGGTTTTATTATACCAGTCCCCCGTGACGATTGCAACCGATATCCGCGAAAAATCACCGAAATCTCCCGGAGTGCTTGTAATAGGCGGAAAAATGTGATAGAATATTCTAAATTATGCGCGCTGAATCAGGATTGCATCTGTAGGGCGGGGACATGTCCCCGCCGACTGCGCAGCGGCAGACAGCTTAGACAAACAAATTCGTACGCAGTCGGTAGTTCCTACACACGGCGGGGACATGTCCCCGCCCTACTGGAGGTTTTTTATGTTAACTATTGCCTTGAGAAGGTCACTTACGCCGCCTTAGCGTTTGTTTTGTAAAATAACAACGCTATATTGGGAGGAATTATATATTATGTCAACCTTACAACAGGAGATCAACCGTCGGCGCACCTTTGCGATCATCTCGCACCCGGACGCCGGCAAGACCACGCTGACCGAAAAATTCCTGCTCTACGGCGGAGCGATCGCCCAGGCGGGTGCGGTCAAGGGCAAGAAAAACGCCCGCGCCGCCGTGTCGGACTGGATGGAGATCGAGAAGCAGCGCGGTATTTCCGTCACCTCATCCGTCATGC
>CAMAEX010000066.1:0-8793 GCA_945832065.1 uncultured Clostridia bacterium
CCGCGCCGTTGCGAGAACGGTGGAGGAGTGCGTAAAACAGAATAAGGCGCCTGCAGCGCTCGATCCAAAGAAAAAATCCAAATATTAAAACAAAATATCTTTACATCATATATAGATTTAGTCTATAATAGAAAAAAGGTGCGAAAGACAGGAAAAGAAAGCGGAGCGCGCATCCCCCCCCCTCAGGAGGGAAGCGAAACAATACAGAAGGTGTGGTGGATACATGGCAGCAGAAGAAATCAGAAAAATGATCGAACTCGAGGAGGAACTCAGGCGGCAGCAGGCTGCGGCTGAGGCGGAGAGCAAGCGGCGCATCCAGCTTGCGCGGCGTGCCGGCGAGCGGCAGCTTGAGGATAACCACCGTATTATCGAGGCGGAGAGACGCAGCAAAATGGCACAGGCTGAGGCGCAGGCGGCGCAGGAGACCGAGGAGGTGCTGCGCCTTGCCGCAGAGCGCTGTGAAGAGGAAAAGCGCGCGGCGCGCACCCGGCTTGAGGCGGTCTCCGACTGGATCGCAGAAAGGGTCGTGGGCGACTGATGGCTATTGTGAAAATGCAGCGCCTGCGTGTGCTGGCACTGCGGCAGGACGCGGAACAGATTTTGCGGCTTTTACAGCGTATGGGCTGTGTCGAGATCACAGATCATACCGCCGCGTCCGAGACGCAGGATATCGTTTTGAAAAGACCCGATGCTTCCGCACTTACCGCCGCGCGGGAGACGATGACCTCGCTGCAGGGTGCGCTCGGACTGCTCAAGGCGCGTGTGCCCGGGAAAAAGGGACTGTTCCGCATTCGACCGGAGATCAGCGAAGGACAGCTCTTTGACGATGCGGCGTATGCGTCGGCAAAGGACCTGGCGGCGGAGGCGAACGGCTGCGCACGCTCTCTGGCGGCGCTGAACGCCGAGAAGCTCAAGCTGAACGCGAAGCGCGAGGAGCTTGCGCCCTGGCTTGCGCTGGACGTACCGCTTACCCTGACGCAGACGGAGCGTCTGCGTTTCCGTTTCGGCACGCTGCCTGCCGCGCTCCCGCTGAGCGAGGCGGAAGCGGCGGCCGGCGAGCTTGGCACTCTTTACCGCGCCTCGCTTGACAGGGAGGTCCAGTATTTGCTGCTGGTCTGCCACGCGGAGGCGGAGGAGAGCGCGCTCAAGGCGCTCAGGGAGCTTGGCTGGACGCGCGTGGTATTGCGCGACTGCTGCGGTACGGCTCAGGCAACGGATGCGCAGCTGCGCGCGAGGCTCGAGGAGATCGAGCGCGAGCGCGCGGAGGAGGACAGCCGCCTCAATGCCTGTGCGCAGCGCTGTGAGGAGCTGTACCTTGCGCTCGACCGCGCGGGCATCGAGCTGCAGCGGGAGGAAAACCGGCAGAAGCTTGCCGAGACCGAAAAGACCGTTTACTTTGAAGGCTGGGTGAGCGGGGAGAAGTGGAGCGCACTGCGCGGTGCGCTGGACGATTTTGCCTGCGCGTATGAAGTGAGTGAGCCGGAGGAGAGTGAGTACGGCGAGGTGCCGGTGCAGCTGAAGGACAACGCATTGACCGAACCGCTCAACATGGTGACGGAAATGTATTCGCTTCCCGCTTACGGCACGCTCGACCCCAACCCGCTGATGGCGCCGTTTTTCGTGTTGTTTTACGGCATCATGATGGCGGACATGGGCTACGGTCTTTTGATGATCCTTGCCGCGCTGGTCATCCGCAAAAAATACAAGCCAAAGGGCGGTATGGGGCATTTTTTCATGCTGCTGCTTGAATGCGGCGTCAGCACCTTCCTGTTCGGCGCGCTGACCGGCGGCTTTTTCGGCGACTTTCTGACCCAGCTTGTGTCGATGCTTCGCCCCGGCACGACCTTTGCCCTGCCGAAGCTTTTCGACCCGCTTGACGACATCATGGCGATCCTGATCGGTTCGCTCTGTCTCGGCGCCGTGCAGATCATCACGGGAATGACGATCAGCTTCATTGAAAAATGCAGACGCGGAAAATACCTCGATGCTCTTTTTGAAGAGGTGACCTGGTGGATCGTTTTTGCCGGCGGCGCGCTTGCCGTGCTCGGAAAGACCATGCTTGTGCTGTGGTTCGGCTGCGCGCTGGTGCTGCTCGGACCGCTGGTGCAGGGCAAGGGCATGGGAAAGCTCACGGGGATATTTTCCTCGCTTTACAACCATGTGACAGGCTATTTCAGCGATGTGCTGTCGTACTCCCGTCTCATGGCGCTGATGCTCGCAGGCAGCGTGATCGCGCAGGTGTTCAATATGCTCGGCACGCTTCCCGGCAGCACCGTGCTGTTCATTCTCATCGCCATGGTCGGCAACGCGCTGAACTTCGGACTCAATCTGCTCAGTTGCTATGTGCACGATCTGCGATTGCAGTGCCTTGAATTTTTCGGGAAATTTTACGTGGACGGCGGAAGACCCTTCCGTCCGCTCACCTATCAGACCAAATATGTCGATATTGAATAAACATACAGGAGGAACGATTTATGGGTATTTTTGAACTGACTTCCGGAGCCGCCATCGGGATGCTCGGCGCGGGTCTTGCGGTCTGCCTTGCCGGCGCGGGCAGCGCGAAGGGCACAGGCATAGCCGGCGAGGCCGGCACCGGTCTTTTGAGCGAGGATCCGGGCAAATTCGGTAAGGTCATGATTTTGCAGGTCATCCCCGGCTCGCAGGGACTTTACGGTCTCGTTATCGGATTTATTGCGATGCTGCGCATGGGGATTCTCGACGGCAGCTATGTTGATCTGACGCTGGCAGAAGGGCTGCGCTACTTCGCCGCCTGTATGCCCATCGCCATCGGCGGACTTGTTTCCGCCATTGCGCAAGGCCGCGTGGCGGCGGGCTCGATCAATCTGCTGGCACGCCGTCCGGACGAGTGGGTGAAGGGCATGGTGCTGTGTATCGTGGTTGAGTTCTATGCCATTTTGTCCCTTCTTGCGTCCATCATTATGCTGATGAAGCTCGGCTGAGCTTGGGAAAGGCGGTACCGCGATGAACGGACTGAGTAAAATTGAACAGCGCCTTCGCGAGGAGTCAAAAGCGGCACTGGATGCGCTTTCCGCTCAGACCGAGGAAACGCTGCGTGAGATCCGTGGGGAATATGAGGACCGGGCGGAGCGTGAGCGGCAGGAGGCAGAGAAAAAACAGACCGCCGCAGCCGAGGAACGGCTGGAGAGACTGCGCAGCGCAGCCCGGATGGAAAAGGAGAAGATGTCGCTTGCGGCGAAGCAGGAGATCATGGAGGAAGCGTTCGGCATGGCGCTGAAAAAGCTTTGCACACTTCCGCAGGAGCAATACGCGGCATTTCTCAAAAAGCTGCTGCGCGAGGCGGTTTCCACCGGACGGGAGACGGTCATTTTCAACCATAAAGACAAAAGCGAGCTTGGCGCACGCCTTGTCGGGGAGGTCAATGCGGAGCTTGGCGCGCACCTGACGCTTTCCGAAAAGGACGGCGCGATGCAGGCGGGCTTCCTGCTCTCGGACGGCGAGTGCGAGATCAACTGCGATTTTGCCGTACTGCTGAGTTCCCGCCGCGAGGAACTTGAGCGCGAGACCGCATCGCGCCTCTTCCCATCCTGAGGGGAGGAGCGTATGACGAAACGAAAGGATACCGACTATCTGATGATCTCCGCCGCCATTCGTGAGCGGGAGAACCGGATGCTCCGGCATGAGCAGTGCGAGAGGATCCTTGAGGCGAAGAACTTTGCCGAAGCCGTGCACATCCTATCGGAATGCGGCTGCGGCGAGGTCGAACGCGCGGACGCGGAGGGGATCGAAAAGCTGATCCGTGCGCGGCGCAGCGAGGTCTATGCCTTTTTGCACAGCGTGCTGGGCGGAAGCGAGCTTTTGGACGCCTTCTCCCTGCGTTACGACTACCACAACGCCAAGGTGCTGCTCAAGAGCGGAGGGGAAAACGAGCGATTGCTTCTTCCGGGCGGACGGTTTGGGATCGCTCAGCTGTGCGAAGCCTTTGCCAGGGACGATTTCCGTGCGCTGCCGTATGCGTTTGCCGGGGCGATCGAACGCGCGAAGCAGGTGCTGACGGAAAGCGGCGACGCGCGGCGCAGCGATGCGATCCTGGATGCGGCGCTTTTTAAAGAAAAGCAGCAGCTTGCGCAGCGCTCGGACAGCGCTTTTTTGGAGAGCTATACGGCACTGGAAACCGATATTTACAATTTGCGTACGGCGGTGCGCGTGCGCCGTTCCGGCGGCGACGACAGCGCGCTTTCCGGTCTTTTGCTGCGCGGCGGACATCTGGATATCCGCGCCCTTGCCGCGGCGCAGGGCAGCGGCTTTGCAGAGCTTTGCCGCGGCGGAAAACTGGAAAAAGCGGGCGAGGAAGCAGCCAGAGCGCTGGAAGGCGCAAGTCTTACGGCGTTTGAACGCGCGTGCGACGATGCGCTGACGGAGAGCCTTTGCGCGGCGCGGCGCATGGCTTTTGGCGAGGAGGTCGTCATTGCCTATCTCGCCGCAAGCGAGACGGAGCTGACCGATATCCGCATTCTGCTGAACGGCAAGCTTGCGGGACTCTCTGCCGACGAGATCCGTCCGCGTCTGCGCGCGCTGTAACGGTTAGGAGGCAAAGAGATGTATCGAATTGTAGTTATGGGCGACAGCGGCAGCGTGATGGGCTTTCGTGCCTTGGGACTGGAGGTTTGTCCGGCAGATACCGCCGAGGAAGGGCGCGCGGCGCTCCACCGTCTTTCAAAGGAAAATGTGGGCATTATCTACATGACCGAGCAGCTGGCATCTGTGCTTGCACCGGAGATTGAGCGCTGCCGCGCGGCGCTGACGCCCGCCGTTATCCTCATTCCGGGGAAGGAAGGCTCGCTCGGCATTGGGATGGAGCAGGTGAAAACAACCGCAGAACGCGCCGTCGGCGCGGATATGATATAAAAATGATAAGAAAAGGAAGGTAGAGCCTATGGGAAAGATCGTGAAAGTCTCCGGTCCGCTGGTCGTCGCCACGGGTATGCAGGAGGCCAACATGGCTGACGTTGTCCGCGTGGGCGAGCAGCGTCTCATCGGCGAGATCCTGACCATGAGCGGAGATTCCGCCGCGATTCAGGTATATGAAGAGACCTCAGGTCTCGGTCCGGGGGCGGAGGTCACAACGACCGGGGCGCCGCTTTCAGTCGAGCTCGGTCCCGGTCTGATCGAAAATATTTACGACGGCATCCAGCGTCCGCTGGAGGTCATCCGTGCCGCAACGGGCAGCAACAGCCTGCCGCGCGGCGTTGAGGTCCCGGCGCTGGACCGGGAAAAAAAGTGGGACTTTGTCCCGACTGCCGGCGTCGGCGACAGGCTTGTCGGCGGCGACATCCTCGGCACCGTGCAGGAAACGCCGTCGATCCTCCACAAGATCATGGTGCCGCCGAAGATGAGCGGCACGCTGGTGCGCATCGAGGCGGGCAGCTTCACCGTCACCGACGTTGTCGCCGTGCTCAAAACGGAGAAAGACGAGGAAAAAGAGCTGACGCTTATGCAGAAGTGGCCGGTGCGTGTGGGCAGACCCTATGAAAAGAAGTATCCGCCCACCGTACCGCTGCAGTCCGGTCAGCGTATCGTTGACACCTTCTTCCCGATCGCCAAGGGGGGCACGGCAGCGATCCCCGGTCCGTTCGGCTCCGGCAAGACCGTCATGCAGCACGCGCTTGCCAAGTGGTCGGACGTCGACCTTGTGGTCTACATCGGCTGCGGCGAACGCGGCAACGAGATGACGGACGTGCTGCGCGAGTTTCCGGAGCTGATCGACCCGCGCACGGGCGAGAGTCTGATGAAGCGCACGGTGCTCATCGCCAACACCTCCGATATGCCGGTCGCGGCGCGCGAGGCGTCGATCTACACCGGCATCACCATTGCGGAGTATTTCCGCGACATGGGCTACGCCGTCGCCGTCATCGCCGACTCCACCTCCCGCTGGGCGGAGGCGCTGCGCGAAATGTCGGGGCGTCTTGAGGAGATGCCCGGCGAGGAGGGATACCCTGCCTACCTTGCCTCACGACTTGCGCAGTTTTATGAGCGCGCGGGCGTGGTGGAGTGCCTCGGCTCGGACGAACGGCGCGGCAGTCTCACGGCAGTCGGCGCGGTCTCGCCTCCGGGCGGCGACCTCAGTGAGCCGGTCTCGCAGGCGACGATGCGTATTGTCAAGGTCTTCTGGGCGCTGGATTCCTCGCTCGCCTACCGCCGTCACTTTCCGGCGATCAACTGGCTCAATTCCTATTCCCTTTATCTCGACTCCATGCGCCCGTGGTATGACGAAAACCTCGGACAGGAGTTTTTGCGAAACCGCGACTGGGCGCTGGCGATGCTGCAGGAGGAGGACAGCCTCAATGAGATCGTGCAGCTCGTCGGCAAGGATTCGCTTTCCGCCGGGGACCAGATCACGCTGGAGGTTGCCCGCATGATCCGCGAAGACTTTTTGCAGCAGAACTCGTTTGCAGACGTCGATGCCTACTCCGCATATGACCGTCAGGGTCGCATGATGGGCATCATCAGATTCTACGATGCGCACTGCCGCTCGGCGGCGGAGCGCGGCGGAAGCCTCAGCGAGCTGTTTGCCATTCCGGCACGCGAGAAGATCGGGCGCATGAAGAGCGTGGCGGAGGAGCAGTATAAGGACGCTTACGCCAATCTCCTCGTGGAGATGGAGGAAGAGATCGGCGCGATCGCCGAGAAGGGAGAGAAGGACGCATGATCCGTGAATACAAAACGATCCGTGAGATCTCGGGACCGCTGATGGTAGTTGACCGTGTGGAGGGCGTCACCTATGACGAGCTTGCCGAGATCCGCCTCTCCGACGGCAGCGTGCGCCGCTGCAAGGTGCTTGAGGTCAACGGTGACCGCGCGGTGGTGCAGCTTTTTGAGGCGTCCGCGGGCATCAACCTTGCCGAGTCCAAAATCCGCTTCCTCGGTCATCCGCTGCAGCTTGCCGTATCGCGCGATATGCTCGGTCGCGTCTTCAACGGAATGGGTCAGCCGATCGACGGCGGCCCTAAGATCCTTGCCGACGAGTACCGCGATATCAACGGGCTTGCGATGAATCCCGCCGCGCGCAACTATCCCAACGAGTTCATCCAGACGGGCGTCTCCGCCATCGATGGGCTCAATACCCTCGTGCGCGGGCAGAAGCTGCCGATCTTCTCCGGCTCCGGTCTTCCGCACGCAAAGCTTGCCGCGCAGATCGCGCGCCAGGCAAAGGTGCTCGACGGCGAGAGTAACTTTGCCGTCGTCTTTGCCGCCATCGGCATCACCTTTGAAGAATCCGAGTTTTTTGTCAGCGAATTCAAGCGTACCGGTGCCATCGACCGCACGGTGCTGTTCACAAACCTTGCCAACGATCCCGCCGTCGAGCGTATCGCGACGCCGCGCATGGCGCTCACCGCCGCGGAGTACCTTGCCTTTGACTGCGGCATGCACGTGCTTGTCATCCTGACGGATATCACCAACTATGCTGAGGCGCTGCGCGAAATTTCCGCGGCGAAGAAGGAAGTCCCCGGTCGCCGCGGCTATCCGGGCTATCTTTACACTGACCTTGCCACCATGTACGAGCGCGCGGGTCGGCAGGTGGGGAAGGACGGCTCCATCACGATGATCCCGATCCTCACCATGCCGGAGGACGACAAGACCCACCCGATTCCCGACCTCACGGGCTATATCACCGAAGGACAGATCATTCTCTCGCGTGAGCTGTACCGCCGCGGCATCAACCCGCCGATCGACGTGCTGCCGAGCCTGTCGCGTCTTAAGGACAAGGGCACCGGGGAAGGCAAGACGCGTGAGGATCACGCCGGCACGATGAACCAGCTTTTCGCCGCCTATGCCACCGGCAAGGAGAATAAGGAGCTGATGTCCATCCTCGGTGAGTCCGCGCTTTCAAAGACCGACCTTCTTTATGCAAAGTTCGCCGATGAGTTTGAAAAGCGCTATGTTTCGCAGGGACCGGACGAGAACCGCTCCATCGAGCAGACGCTCGACCTCGGCTGGGAGCTGCTGAGCATCCTGCCGCGCAGCGAGCTCAAGCGCATCAAGCCGGAGTATATCGACAAATACCTGCCGCAGCAGAAGTAAGGGGGGAGAGCGATGCCGAACATCACGGTCAACCCCACCCGCATGGAGCTCACGCGCACCAAGGCGAGACTGCGCACTGCGCAGCGCGGGCACAAGCTGCTCAAGGATAAGCGTGACGAGCTGATGAGGCAGTTTATGGACATTGTGCGCGAAAACCGCGCGCTGCGTGAAAAGGTGGAGCAGTCTCTCCTGCGTGCGCACAGTTCGTTCACGGTCGCCTCCGCCGTCATGTCGCCGGAGCTGCTGGAGCAGGCTCTGCTTGTGCCCAAGCAGAGCGTGGAGCTGAACATGAGCGTTGAGAATATCATGTCGGTCAATGTGCCGCGCTATTCGTTCCGGACCAAAACGCAGGATGCCGCGGATATCTATCCCTACGGCTTTGCGCAGACCTCCGGTGAGCTGGACGACGCCGTGGCGGCGCTGTCCGGTATTCTGCCGGATCTCCTCCGCCTTGCCGAGGTCGAAAAGACCGCGCAGCTTCTTGCCGGCGAGATCGAGCGCACGCGCCGGCGCGTCAATGCGCTGGAGTACGTCAAGATCCCGCAGATGCAGGAGACGGTCAAATATATCACGATGAAGCTCGAGGAAAACGAGCGCGCGAACACGATCCGCCTGATGAAGGTGAAGGATATGATCCTCTCCGAGGCTATTGCGGAAAAGCGCGCAGAGGACGCGCGCGAGCTGCGTGAATTTGAGCGGCAGACGCAGCCGGACGGCTGATGCGTTTGAACG
>CAMAEX010000067.1:0-8685 GCA_945832065.1 uncultured Clostridia bacterium
CTGCCATGCGGATCCTGTCTTCGTTGGTCATTTTCGTGCCTCCGATCCATAGTATTGCCATTGTACCATGTTTCTCCGTCTTTTGCAATTCTTTTTGCCGCTTTCTTGCATCACTCCTGTAGGGCGGGGATATGTCCCCGCCGGTGCAGGAACTACCGAGTTTGTATAAACCTGTTCGTCTGTCCCGTCTGCCGCTTACGCGGTCGGCGGGGACATGTCCCCGCCCTACGGATGCACAAAAGAAAGGAGTTCCACACAAAATGCGGAAAACCTCCCGCATTTTGTGTGGAACTTTTTATTCTTCTCAAATCGCGTACTGGCTGGTGTAAATCTGATGGTAGAAGCCGCGCTTTGCCAAAAGCTCCTTGTGCGTCCCCTGCTCGACGATTTTGCCGTGGTTGAGGACCAAAATCAGATCGGAATCGACAATTGTCGAGAGGCGGTGCGCAATGACAAAGCAGGTGCGGTCGCGCATGAGATTGTCCATCGCCTTTTGCAGCAGGATCTCCGTGCGGGTATCCACGTTGGAGGTCGCTTCATCCAGAATCAGCAGGCGGCGGTTTGCCAGCATCGCGCGGGCAATGGTCAGAAGCTGCTTCTGTCCGCCGGAGAGATTCGAAAGATCGTCGCCGACCACGGTGTCATACCCGTCGGGCAGCGTGCGGATAAAATGGTCGCAGTAGGCGCGGTCGCAGGCGGCAATGATCTCCTCCCGCGTCGCGTCAGGCTTCCCGTAAGCAACATTCTCCGCGATCGTCCCGCGGAAGAGCCAAGTATCCTGCAAAACCATGCCGAACTGGCTGCGCAGCTCCTCGCGGGAGAGCGTCGCGCAGTCCACACCGTCGAGCAGGATGCGCCCGGCGTCGATGTCGTAAAAGCGCATGAGCAGGTTGACGATGGTCGTCTTGCCCGCGCCCGTGGGACCGACGATGGCGACGTTTTGCCCGCGTTTGACGTCGATGTTCAGACCCTCAATGAGCGGACTGTCCTTATCATAGGAGAAATCGACATGCTCAAAACGGATGTTGCCCTCCGCCTCGTGTCCAAGCTTTCCGGTGGGCGCAGGCTCCTCCTCCATGTCCAAAATGCGGAACACACGTTTGGCAGCCGCCTTCGCGTGTTGCAGGTCGCCGAAGCCGCCGGCGATCTGCTCCAAGGGGGAGGCGAACTGCTTTGCGTAGAGCAGAATCGTCACGATCACGCCGACAGAGGCAACCTTACCGCTGACAAGCAGCCAGCCGCCCAGCAGGCAGATTGCAATATACGCCAATGCGTTGGAGAACGCAATGATAGGCCGGACGATGGCAGACATAAAGTTGGCGTTTGCCTCCGCCTTTCTGCGCGCCGCGTTGACCTTTGCGTGCTTTTCCTGCGTGTACTGCTCCAAATTGTACGCCTTTGTCGTAGCAAAGTTGGTAAATGACTCCTCCACGACAGCGTTGAGATTACCGCCCTCGGTGAACATCTGATAGAAATATTTCTCGCTCTTGGACGAGATCACCGACGAAAGCCAGATGGACGCGGGTGTCAGCGCCAAAACGATCAGCGCGAGCAGCCAGTTTTCCGCAAGCATCATAGCCGCAATGGCAACGATCATCAAAAAGCCGCTCATCAGGGTATCGACGATCTGATGCACATAGTTGCCCATGGTGGAAACATCGTCCGTCATACGCGATAGAATATCTCCGACAGGCGTCTGATCTACATAGCGCACAGGCAGGCGCTTGATCTTATCCGAGATGCGGATGCGGAGATAGCAGGTAAAATAACGGCTGACGACCTTGTTCAGCAGGAGCATTTTTAAATAGGAGAACAGGCTGTAGCCGATATAGACCGCAAGCAATAAGCCGAGTCCGGGCAGAAGCTGCGCGATCAGGTCGCCCGTAAAGGAGCCGTCCCAATAGGCGTAAAGCCGGTCGATCAGATTGCCCAGCAGCTTCGGCCCCGCCACCGCGCAGAAGATCACGCCGCAGCAGAGCAGAACGGCGACCCCGAGCCACTTCCAAATGGGTCTTGCCTCCAGCATTAGCCTGCGGATGATATGTTCCTTTTGCTGTTTCTTCTTTTTCATTTCGCGCCACCTCCCGTCTGAGAGGCAAAGATCTCTTGATAAATTTTACACCGCGCAAGCAGCTCGTCATGGGTCCCCGTGTCTATGAGGCAGCCCTTATCCATGACAAAAATGCAGTCGGCGCTCATGGCGGAGGTGATGCGCTGCGTCACGACGATCTGCGTTTTCCCCGCGATCTTTCGGTTGAGCGCGGTGCGCAGGTTCTTCTCCGTTAGAAAATCCAGCGCGGAGAAGCTGTCGTCAAAGACATAGATCGGCGCATCCTTGACAATGGCGCGGGCGATGGACAGGCGCTGCTTCTGACCGCCGGAGAGGTTTTTGCCCGCCTGCTTGATCTCGTAATCATAGCCGCCGTCGCAGGAGTCGATAAAGTCCGCAAGCTGGGCAATCTGCGCCGCCTCCTCGACCTCCGCCTGCGCCGCCTCGGGCTTGCCCATGCGGATATTCTCTCCGATGGTTCCGGAGTAGATCGCCGCGCCCTGCAAAACGCTGCTGATCGACTTGCGCAAGCTGTGCTTGGTCAGCTCCTGCGTGGAAACGCCGTCGAGCAGCACGCGCCCCTCGGTCGGCATACGGAAGCCAAGTAACAGAGAAATCAGCGTACTCTTGCCGCTGCCCGTGCCGCCGATGATCGAAATTTTCTGCCCCTTATGGATGGTCAAAGAGATATGGCTGACCGCCGCCTCCGCGCCGCCGTAGGAGAAGCTGACGTCTTCAAAGACGATCTCCCCTGTCAGGTCTGCGTTTTTCCCGACCGTCGGGTCGCCCGTTCCCTCCGCGTCGAACACCTGTCCGAGGCGCTTTGAGGCGACCTGCACATGGGGGAACATGACAATGGCAAAGGACGCCATAATGATGCCGTTCATGACCATCGTAACATATTGGATGATGGCGAAAATATCGCCCGCGCTGACGCTGCCGGCGCCGCTTACCATCCGCAGACCGCCGACATAGACGATCAGCACCGCCGAGATGTTGAGCAGGAGCATTGCCACCGGCGTGATCACGCCCATCGTCACGTTCGCCTTGATGATGTTCTCCGCCATCTCATGGGTGGCGTCGGCGATGCGGTCATGCTCATGGGCTTCGGAATTAAATGCGCGGATCACGCGGATGCCGCGCAGACGTTCGCGCATAATGCCGTTCTGCTTGTCGATGTAAAGGTCGGATTTTTCCCACAGCGGAAGCACCTTTTTGCCGATCAGCAGCACCGCCGCCAAAATGACGGGAATAAACGCCAGCAGGATCAGCGACAGCATGACATCCTTGCGCATGGACAGGATGACGCCCCCGAAAAACAGCATTGGGATCGTCGCCACCGTGCCCGCCAGCATAGAGGCGATCCAAGAGACCGTCTCAACGTCGTGGGTCGCGCGGGTGACGAGCGCCGCCGTGCCGAGGGAGCCGAATTCCTCAAAGGAAAGCGTGTTGACCTTTCGGAATACATCCGCGCGCAGATCAGCGCAGAACGCGGCGACGACGTTGGCAGACAGCTTCGTTCCTGCGATGATCGCGCCGAGGCTGACGGCGGCGACCGCAAGCATGTCCGCGCAGCGCAGCGCGATGAAGCCGAAATCCTTATTCTTGATGCCGTTGTTCAAAATATCCGACATCAGTGTCGGAAGCATCAGATCACAAAACGTTGACAGTGAAACTAACAATGCGGCAAAGAGCATTTTGCCGAGATATGGTTTTAAGTACTTTAATATTCTCTTCATTGTTCCTTTGTTCTAATAATAGTCCGCGCCGCACAGCAGAGCAAAGCAGGCATTGACCTCCTCGTCCGTAAACTGCGCGTGATACTGCGGCGAGACGACGAGCGCTTCCATTGAAAGGTCGAGCCGTTTGGCTGCCTTCAGCGCGTCGAAGCCGTCGGAAACGCGGTTTCGTTTGATATAATCCTTCGCTGCGGAAACCCCACCGTAGGTTTCCGCGTTTTGCCGCAGCCGCGCCTGCCGAACCCCACACTCGGTCTGCGCGGCATCAATTGCCGATAGCAACGCGGCGGTAAAATCCTTCATCCCGATCCCCTCCAGTTTTTATTCTACCATAAAAAAGCGAAATTGGAAGATGTTCGGAAGAAAAAGTGTTGTACTTTTGCGTTCTTTTTTAGTATAATAGAAAGATATCAGCAACATATGGAAAAGAGGTAGCACATGACTCAGCTTTTATTGCGTCTGTTCGTGAAGGATCACGGCAACACGGGCGACCCGAAGGTGCGCGCAGCTTACGGTAAGCTTGCGGGCTTTGTCGGGATCGTCTGCAATCTGCTGCTCTTTGCGGGCAAGCTCCTTGCGGGTATTCTCTCCGGCTCCGTCGCCATCACCGCAGACGCTGTTAACAACTTATCCGATGCCTCCTCCTCCCTCGTCACGCTGCTCGGCTTTAAGCTCGCGGAGCGTCCCGCCGACGAGGAGCACCCCTACGGGCACGCGCGCATCGAATATCTGTCCGGTCTCGCCGTTGCCGCCCTCATTCTCATCATCGGCGTGGAGCTTGCCAAAAACTCCTTCGAGAAAATACTGCATCCCGAAACAGTCGCTTTTTCCTTTCTGACCCTCGGCATTCTGATCGCCTCCATTCTCGTAAAGCTTTGGATGGCACTGTTTTGCCACACTCTCGGCAAGCGCATCGGCTCGACGACTCTCGCCGCAACTGCCGCAGACAGCCGCAACGATGTTATTACGACCGCAGCCGTCCTGCTGGGCTGTCTGCTCGGGCATTTCTTCGGGTGGAAGATCGACGGCTACATTGGTCTGCTCGTGGCGCTGTTCATCCTTTGGTCGGGCATCGGCATTGCGAAGGATACCATCAGCCCGCTCTTGGGCGAGCAGGCAGATCCGGAGCTTGTCCGCCGCATCTCCGACCTGATCCTCTCCCACGAAAAGATCCTCGGCATTCACGACCTGATGGTGCACGATTACGGTCCCGGACAGTGCTTTGCCTCCGTCCACGCGGAAATGGCTGTCTCCGACGACCCGCTCACCTGTCACGACATCATCGACGACATCGAGCGCGACGCACTGCGGGAGCTGCGCGTTCACCTTGTGATCCACTACGATCCCATCGTGACGGACGACGAGGAGCTAAACCGAATGCATACGTTGGTCGAGCAGGAGATCAAAGCGATCGATCCCGCGCTTACCATGCATGACTTCCGCATGGTGCGCGGTCCCGGGCACACGAATCTGATTTTCGACCTTGTCATTCCCTTCTCCATGGCGAATCAAAAGGTGGATCTGAAGCGGCGGATCGACGAGCGCGTTCAGTTCGAAAACAAGCGTTATTACACCGTGATCACCTTTGATGAAGCCTCGCATAACCAGCTTAAAGCCTGAGCGGACTCCCGTCAAGCAACCGCTCGTTGTTCAACCGTCGGTTGCAAGGTATTTTTGAATTTTCTGTAAGCAATATTGCTTCCCGCTTTTTTTCATAAGGAAGCTGTGCTATAATAATGTCTACTGAATAAACCGCTTTGCGGTTTATTCGTGCGGCACTTGCCGCACAATTCAATCAAACGGGTTATTCTTAACCCGTTTGATCGAATTCAGACATTGTTACAATGCGTTTTTTCGATAGAGCGCCGCAGCGCTCTATCGAAATGTGCAAGGCTTGCGGGCGTTTTCGCCCGAAAATCTTGCACTTGAACAAAGCCAACCGGTCTAAAAAGCCTTGGCTTTTTAGACTTTCGGCTTTGTTCATTACACATTATAATAGGCTAAACTGAATCTCAAACGAAAGGTCCAACAATTATGGGTTTGTTCAATAAACTTTTCGGAACGCGCTCTGAGCGCGAGGTCAAAAAACTCCTGCCGACGGTGGATCGTATCGAAGCTCTCGGGAACGATATGAAAGCGCTGACGGACGAGCAGCTCCGCGCCAAAACGGACGAGTTCAAAAAACGCTATCAGGAGGGCGAGACGCTGGACGAGCTGCTTCCCGAAGCTTTTGCCGTCTGCCGCGAGGCAGCGGACCGCGTGCTCGGGATGCGCCCGTACCGCGTGCAGCTCATCGGCGGCATGGTGCTGCATCAGGGGCGCATTGCCGAGATGAAGACCGGCGAAGGCAAGACCCTCGTCGCCATTCTTCCGGCATATCTGAACGCGCTGGCGGGCAATGGCGTGCATATTGTCACCGTCAACGACTACCTTGCCAAGCGTGACTCGGAGTGGATGGGCAAGGTCTACCGTTTCCTCGGTCTGACAGTCGGTCTGATTGTGCACGATTTGAATCCCAAGGAACGCCGCGCCGCCTACAACGCCGATATCACCTACTGCACCAACAACGAGCTGGGTTTTGACTATCTGCGTGACAATATGGCGCTGTATAAATCCGACATGGTGCAGCGCGGGCACAGCTTCGCCATCGTGGACGAGGTGGACTCCATCCTCATCGACGAGGCGCGCACTCCGCTGATCATCTCGGGCAAGGGCGAGGAATCGACCAAGCTCTACGAGATGGCGGACTTCTTTGTCTCCACGCTGAAAAAGAAGGTCTTTGCCACCATCGACGAGAAGCAGGAGCAGGACGATCTCGACTGCGATTACTACATTGACGAGAAAGCGCGCACCGCCTCTTTGACCGCCAGCGGCATTGCCAAGGCAGAGAAGTATTTCAATGTGGAGAACTTAGCGGATATTGAGAATACCACCCTTTCTCACCACATTAACCAAGCTCTGCGCGCCCGCGGCATTATGAAGCGCGATATTGACTATGTTGTCAAGGACGGGCAGGTCATCATCGTTGATGAATTCACGGGTCGTCTGATGTATGGCAGACGCTATAACGAGGGGCTGCATCAGGCGATCGAGGCAAAGGAGGGCGTGTCCGTCGCCAGCGAGAACAAGACGCTTGCCACCATCACCTTCCAGAATTTCTTCCGCCTGTATGACAAGCTCTCCGGCATGACGGGTACGGCGCTGACCGAGGAGGAGGAATTCTCCGCGATCTACAAGCTTGACATTGTGGAGATCCCGACCAACAAGCCCGTCGTCCGTATCGACCATAACGATGTTGTCTATAAAACCGAGGCGGGCAAATTCCGCGCAGTCATTGAGCAGATCAAGCAGTGCCACGAGAAGGGGCAGCCCGTGCTGGTCGGTACGATCTCCATCGAGAAATCGGAGTTGCTGTCCAAGATGCTCAGGCGCGAGGGCGTGCAGCACACCGTCCTGAACGCGAAGCACCACGAGCGCGAGGCGGAGATCGTCGCGCAGGCGGGTAAATTCGGCGCGGTCACGATCTCCACAAACATGGCAGGCCGCGGCACGGATATCATGCTCGGCGGCAACGCGGAATATATGGCGCTGTCCGATTTGCGTAAACAGGGCATTGCAGACGAGCTGATCGCAGAGGCAAATTCCTATGCCGAGACGGATGACCCGGAGGTACTTGCCGTCCGCGCCGCGTTCAAGGAGGCTTATACCCGCCACAAGCTCGATGTCGATGCCGAAGCGGAGCGGGTACGCGCGGCCGGCGGTCTGTTCATCGTCGGCACCGAACGCCACGAGTCCCGCCGTATCGACAATCAGCTTCGCGGCCGTTCCGGCAGACAGGGCGACCCCGGCGAGACACGCTTCTTCCTCTCGCTGGAGGATGATGTCATGCGTCTGTTCGGCTCCGAGCGCATTATGAACATGATGAATTCCCTCGGCGTGGACGAGGATACGCCGATTGACGCCAAGATGCTCACCGGCGCAATCGAAAACGCCCAGAAGACCGTGGAAAGCCGCAACTTCCAAGCCCGAAAGAATGTGCTGGAATACGACGATGTCATGAACAAGCAGCGTACCGTGATCTACGAGCAGCGTCAAAAGGTACTTGACGGCGAGGATCTCTCGCAGACCATCGAGTCCATGATGCACCACGTCATTGACACTGAGGTGGAGGATGCCTTCGGTGCCGAGGAGGGCAAGCCCATTGAAACTCTGACCGCAAAATTTGAAGGCATCTATTTCCCGAAGGGCGCGTTTGCACCGGCAGAGGACGTCACGAAAGAGCAAGCCTGCGAGCAGCTTTACGAGCTTTTCCGTCAAACTTACGCCAAGCGCGAGGAGGAATTCGGCGCGGAGCGTATGCGTGAGATCGAACGCATCATCCTCTTGCGCGTCGTGGACGAATACTGGATGGATAACATCGACGCGATGGACGACCTCAAGCAGGGCATCCGTCTGCGTGCCTACGGGCAGACCGACCCCGTCATCGCTTATAAGCGCGAGGGCTTCGTCATGTTCGACGGAATGATCAACGCCATTCGTGAGGAGACCGTCCGCCGCCTCTTTACCTTCCGTCTGAAGACGAATGAGGAGGTGCGCCGCCAGCAGGTCGCTAAAATCACCGGCACGGGCGGTGCGGACAAGACCGTGAAAAAGCAGCCCGTGAAGAAGGTCAAGATCGGCGCGAACGACCCCTGCCCCTGCGGAAGCGGTAAAAAGTACAAATACTGCTGCCGCGATAAGGACGAGGCAAAGTGATGGGCTTTGAAACACGCCGTTCCGGCGATTTGGAATACCTGATTTCTCCCCTGCTCTCGGGCACACCCCACTGTTTTTCCACCCGCTTCGGCGGCGTAAGCGAGGGTGTGCTCGCCTCGCTGAATTTGGGCGTCCATCGCG
>CAMAEX010000068.1:0-8668 GCA_945832065.1 uncultured Clostridia bacterium
CGCTCAGTTTCAAGAACAGAGCGGAAGCGAATCAATGGTACTGCGAGAATGTCGATGGGTATGAGGAACTGCAAGAAGAAATGAAGCGCGCTATCAAGCCGATCGATGACAAGATCGAGGAAATGGAGTACGAACTCTTCGCAGGTGATACAACGGGTACGCGTTTTTTAGAGACGGTGGCGGAGAAAAATCGACTGCTCAAAGAAATGGAAGTGTTAGAAACCCGGTATCGCGGGAAGCTTCGTGAACTTCTGAACGATTTCTTCCTTGACGAGAAAAGCGGATATGACAGCATTGAACTGGAATATGATGGGCATATAGGGGTGAATGGAAAGAGAGAGAATGTGCGCACAGTTATCGTGTTCAACGCGGAACAAGCGAAGTCTGCTGATCCTGTAACATATGACGATAACGGGAATGTGATCCCTCTCTCGGAACGGTTCAACTCGGAGAATGCGGCCATTCGGGGTCCAAAGAAGGACAAGCCTGCCGTTTCCGCTTATACGGAGCACTACGGTACGGTGATCACATCGCAGACGCAGGCGCAGGAGGACAGGCCGAAGGCACGGAGCGAGGCACCATTGACTGAACAATTTAATATTGACAACGCCGAAAATAATGCATACAATAAGAATAGAAACGGAGGCGAACAGTATGACAGCAGCCGAATGGATCAAGGAATGGCTGAAGGAGTTCCCGTACGACGAATTTATGATAACAGAGATGCGCAAGCACGGGGAAACGGACGAGGAAATCAAGGCATTCTTAGAAGGAACCTGAGCAAAAACCTTTCAAAGGCATTTAACGAAAGCGGCGTTGTTGCGGCGGAGCTGTATAGCTTCGACGGCGACAGAGCCGCTTTTTCTTCTGCCCTTGACGCGGCTCGTGAGGCTGATGCGAAAAACGGATGGTGCGTCACGCCGCAGAGTGCGGAAGAACTTTCCGGCAAACTGACATTCATGGACGATGGCAGCACTATCGGATTTGTACTCACAGACAGCGGTGACATTGAAGGTGTGTTTAAGAATCCTGAAAAGAACAAGACGCGGCGCGCCATGAGTGGCGTGATGCCGCAGGCAATCGCTGCCGGAGGCACAAAGCTGGATTGCTATGGGACAAGGCTTGTCCGTCTTTACGAAAACTACGGCTTCATTCCCGTTGCTCGCGTAGCGTTTAATGAGAAGTACGCAAATCCAGGATGGGATGCAAGCAAGGGCAAGCCGGACGTTTTCATCATGATGCACAACGGCGACAGCGCGGAAACGGTCGTATCAAAGATCGGAGCATATCCGCATATGAGCGAGGAACAGCTTGCAAATCTTCCGCTCTATGACAAGAACAGCTATAACAGCGCAAAGGAATACCGTGACAAACTTCTCGAAGAACGGAAGAAGCAATCTGAAACCAAACATCCCAAGAAGGACAAGCCCAAAAGGATTGTTCCAACGCCGGAGGAAGCGAAGGCGCTCGATGAGCGATTGAAGGCACGGGAGGAGGAGAAAGCCGCAAAGAAGCGCAAAGAACGAGATGAGACGATCAAGCGGCTTGTGTATACTTCGCCCGGGTTTGCGCCGTACCGCTTGGCAAAGGACAATCTTTCCTCTATGGCAGACCATTATGGAAGGATTCCGCAAGGAGAATCTCCAGCTCGTGATGTTACCGTTCCGGTCAGCACGGACGGAGAGACGAAGGTCAGACGTACGGTAAGAACTGCGATGGAAGCGGAGGCTACTCCAAAGGAAATGATTCCGCATATCGAGGAAAGCATCGTAGAAGGAAACTTCAACTATAAGCAGAAGAAAAATGCTAAGACGATGGAAGCGGCGCGTGAGTGGGTCGAACGGCGCGGAGATGTCACAAAAGCATATGAAGACTGGATTTCCGAGAAGAATAGAAGACTCAACGCGGATATGATCGCAAGAGGCTTTATCATCTACAACAACCTGTCCAATGCTTATGTAAACGCGAAAACGGAAACTGAACGGACAGCGCTGCGGGAAAAGGCAATCTCTATTTTGCAGGACATCTCCGTCATGGGAACGGTTGCCGGTCAAACGGCGCAGGCGATTCGGCTCCTTAAGCAGCAATCTCCGGAATCGCAATATTATGCGTTGGAGCGATCAGTGCGTAAATTGCAAGATGGGATCAACGAGCGGTACGGAGATAAACAGAACGATGCCCCCAAAATCGAGATCGACAAGGAACGCGCCGCGAAATGGATTCAAGCACTACGCGAGGGAGATATGGAACTGGCGTATGATCTTGAGGAGGTTTTGTTCCAACAGATAGCGAAGCAGATTCCGAAGACGCTCTCTGACCGTCTCAACGCATGGAGATACCTGTCTATGCTCGGCAATCCGAAAACGCTAATTCGTAACGCATTCGGAAACGCTGCTTTTACGCCGATCGCTATGGCAAAAGATCAGATCGGCGCGTTGATGGAGAAGCTTTTGCCGAAGGAACAGCGGACGAAATATTTCGGGTCTCTCCACGCTTCAAAGGAAGGCAGGGCGCTTCTCAAATTCGCATCCGAGGACGCGCTCAGTTCGGATGTCCAACAGATGATGGAGCGTATATTACGGGAAGTGGACTTATTTTTGCATCGGTGGCGGGTATGCGTGGTCTGTTCCGCCACGGAATCATGTGTAAATTCCCCGTTATCGTTGCCGCACAATGCGATTTTCGCAAATACAGAGTGAAATGCACGAAATATCTGAGAGAAAGCAGCAAAATGATTTGTTTTTGCTCGTTTTCGCGAAAATGCACAATGATATCCATCGTTTTCTCTTGTAATGGTTTGTTTCTTTGTGTATTTCGCTGATTTTACAAGAAAAAGTTGGATAACACTTGAATTTATATATATAGAATACAATGTATGAAAAGATGTGTTTTCGACAACTTTCATACATTTTCTTTTTTAGAAAAAGGAAAATTACCACGCAATATCCGCATTGCGGTTAAAAAGCTAACAAGAGAATAAAAGGAGAAAAACTATGACCAATCAAGAAATCATGGCTGTTGTCAAGCCGGCTATTTGCAATCAGCTCAAATGCCCTGCCTCCGCACAGTTTCCTGTTGATTTGATTTCCATCGTTGGTGATGACATCCGAGGCTATCAAGTTTCCGGCTTTGTTGATTCCCAGAACAGTTATGGGGCAATGATTAGAAATGACTTTACCGCAACTGTGGCTGTCGTAAATGGTTTCCCCGTTGTCAAGTCCGCTACTGTTGCTGCAAAAGCAAATGTACAGAGAGCAAAGGAATTTGGCATCAATTACATTGCTATCAGTATCATTACTGCTATCGGTGCTGCAATTCTGTATTTCATCATTTCCGCAATAGTGGGATTCTAATATTAGCGGGTAATCGAAATGGCATTCAAGAGAATGGAGGGTTTCGCTGGAAGTGTGCCGCAGGGATTTATTGATCGTAGTGTCAAGGTATGTCCATTCTGCGGTTCTAACACTCCTCATTGGGCACTTGACCAAAAAATGCAGATGAAGTTGGAAGGCAACCTCTATCTGTTCCGGTGCGAGCAGTGCAAGGGTGTTTTGAGTTCTCCTGTTCCCGATGTGACCGGCTACAACAACACTATGCTAACCACTACCGGCTTGTTCAAAAAGTTGTCCGGCAAAAAGAATGGTGTTATTTATCTGCGTGTATATGACGCAGGCAACAATGCCGATTTTGCAGATAAGGTTGGGACGGAATACACCTTGGAAGAAATCAACCAAATGGCAGCACAAAAGGGCGGCACGCCCAGTCAGGGCGGAAAGTTCTATTGATACTTATGGGGCTGTGAAAAAAGGAGAAATTGATCCTCCTTTTTTCACAGCCCCTTTTTGCTATGTAAAGACTTCATAATAGAACAGTCAACTGTGTGGTGCGGGTTACTGTGTGGACTCTGACAGCTCCGGGAACAGCTTGTGAACGACCGGCTCAAGGCTTAGGCAAATTGGGAAGCTGAACAAAAGAACGACGGCATCTGCTGCGAAGGCGTAGAGGTTTTTGGCAGCGCGGAGCAGGAAGGGCTGCGCGTAAAGCAGACACTCTACCAGCGATTTTACGCCGAGCATGGCGACTGCTGTAGACAGGAGCACCGCTGCTGCGATCAAGAGCTGTCGCAGCAGTCTGCTGTGCATGTTTTTCGTTGCCTTGCAAGTGAGTCCGACAAGGAACCCTATGACCAAATTGCCGACCGCCCAGCCGGGCATTCCGCGCAAGCCGTCAGTCAGAAGGCAGTACAGTACCACGCCGAGACTGCCGACAATCATTCCGCTGAATGGCCCGAAAAAATAGCAGAAGACCGCCATGACGACATAACCCAAGCAGAGATAGTAGTTTTCAAACACCGGCGCACGCACGCACAGGGCTAAGACGACAAACAGGGCGCAGCCCATCGCTGCGACGCAGATTTTTTGGGTCGTGCAAAGCATATTTCATTTTCCTCCTTACGGTATTCTTGCCAAAGACGCGTTCTTGTAGGTCTCGTCGTCCGTGACTTCCGAAATGAGCTTCAATTGCTTCGGGAGTCTGACCTCGGCGGTTTCGTCGCTGAGCTCAATCTCAACGATTGCCCGATCCTGCCAGAACGGATAAATGTCAATTTCGAAGTATTGGCTGTCATAGGTCAGACAGTAGCGAGTTTTTCGAATTTGCCGACGGCTCGTATCCGCCTCCATCAGGAGCGTGAGATACTCTTCTTTGGAAAGCCGACGCTCGATTTCAACGCGCTTTAAGCCGCTGACGCTGCGCTTGACGGTTTTATAATAGACATAGCTTCCATCCATGCCGCGCTGGCGGACGCGAACCTCCTCGCCGTCCTGTGAGCGCAAATAGGTCTGTATGATCTCGATCCGCCTGCAATTCGGTATGCTTTCCAGCCAGGCAATATCCGGATACGCAATCAGATACTTTCGCTCGATCTCCATCGGCTCCGGCTCTCCGAGGAAGGCGGCAATCTCCGCAATCAGACGCTTCATCTTTTCTTCAAAATCGGTGGAGTTGTCGATGATCCGAAGATGTGGGTGCCCGGTCCACGCGGCAATCAGCTTATCGTCCAGCGCGGCAGCCTGCGCAGGCGTCTCCGTGCGGGCGGTATTGTTTGCCGTGGTATAGAACGCTTCAGCGCCCTTAGCGGCTGTGGTCAAATGGAATACGGCGTCGTAATTGTCCCGCAGCGCTACCTCGTCGTAATGCAGCTCCTGCAGCACGCAGGAGAATTCCAGCTCCGACATATATGCTTTGTTGTCCATTGCGCCGCGGTCGCATACGATGAGGATTTTCTCCTTTGCCATGGTTTCGGCAGCCTGACGGAACAGCCGTTCTTTCTCCGTTTGGAGTTGAATCTGACATTTTTGATAGTCGGTATTTGTCCCGCAGGTCCACGGCGCGACGCCGCCGGAGATCAGCTCCGTGGCGGTTTCGGGGATGAACAAAACCGCATAGCCGCGCGCTGTAAATGCATTTTGGATCCAGCTCATTGCGGTCGTTTTTCCTGCGCAGGGACCGCCGGTAATGACGATCTTCGTAATTTCCGGATGCGTTGCCTGCTCCCGCAAGGAAAGCATGGCTTCCACCGGCACATGGAACAGAGCCGAAAGCTTCCGAATTGCATTGGTAGACGGCTTTGTTTTGCCGTTTTCCCACTTTGATACCGCCTTGTTGGACACCCCGACGGCATCCGCGACCTCCTGCTGAGAAAGCCCTGCCTTTTTTCGTAGGGCAAATAATTGGTTTCCGAACGGATAGTCGTTCATGCACAGCACCTCCTGACAATGCTATTTTACCAAACGCTCCCTTTCCGGTCAAGCACTGCAATGTCGATTTTCGGTAGAAGATGATTTGACTATGAAATATAACGAACTGCCATTGATTCGCTTCTTCGCGGATTGCGTTTTACTTTGTGATATGGTATCATACATTTTATCACTGTAGGTTTTACGCAATGAGAGATTCAAGGGAGGAAGCCGTTTATGGGAAGCTGGTTCTCAAATTTGAATGTGCGAAAAACGACAACTGTCGATGTTGAGCGACTGTGCGCCTATATCACAAATAAGATGGTCGCACAGCAATATATGCCTGCCTCGAAATCTGAAGCAGATTGTGGGTTTGCGGTGTTTACAGTGCAGGACTCGCAATGGATTACGGTTTGCACGGATGCGTTTTCTCTCGAAGAACCGCACAGCTTTTCTAAAATAGGTACGCCGTTATCTTCGGAGCTTGGTACGGATGTCCTCGGGATATCCTGCTTTGACAGTGATTTCCTCTTCTTGACGATTTTAAATGCAGCCGAAGGTCTCGACGCGTGGGCGAGTGTCGGAAACATTGCGGAATTGGGTGCGGAAGGATGTAATAACCTGTCTGCATGGAAGAATAAAGTGTCTGATTTTCCGCGCTTCCAAGCGGCATTGGCTCGGCAGTATGTCTTTGCGGAGGAAGTTCTTACGGAAATTGAGGATTGCCTCTGCTTATCTAAAATACAGAGCTCGTCGTCGTTGGAATATCTGTCAGAAACGAATGCGGCGAATACCGCAGTATATATGTATTTTAAGCTCCAGACTGAAACGGTACACAGAGAACTGCCCAAGCTCGTGCAGGAAAGCTTCTCCCTAACGCCATGCTTTTTAGGAAAACCGAGTATTGTGACGGTGAATAATGTCGGCGGCGAAAGCAAGGGAATGTCAGTCTATTTCACAGGTCCCTATGTGGAGCATGAGGAGATTACTTTCCCTGAGGTTGGCTTTGTCAGAGATCGGGGAGGCAAAATGGAGTGGCTTCCGTTTGCGCTGAAAAAAATACGGCTTACAGACGGACAATGGGCGTATTACTACCATGATCCGAGGCTGCTGCTTCCGCCAAAGGTAGATAAAAGGCTGCCGCCGATGCAGTATTATCGTGCAAGTCAGGAACGGAGCGTTACCGTTCGCTTTGTTCCGCGAGGCAATGCAAGGAAGCTGTTGGACATTACCGTCGTTCTCGTACCTGACGAGAATCCGGAAGGGCAGAGTGCGTGGAATGCTTGGCACCAATTCGGCAGCAAGGCGGCATTCCTTGCCGAATATAACCAGACGAGGCAGCAATACCCAAATGCGAAAACTGAGATGCTTCGCGAGGAAGATTTTGACTGACGGCGCAGATAAACGTTCCGCCGAAAATAGAAAGATACAGGATTGTTTGGAGCCGAAGAAGAAAGAGGGAAGAATGGCATACAGTGAATTGATCAAGAATTTTGAAAAAGTGCGGGATTATATGCGCGAGTTTTATGTGTACGGCTTTAAGCGGCGGGAGGAGTATGACGCGAAGAGCGCGCGCAGCTATGATATATGACCGGCATCGACCCCATTTTGATGGAGACGATGTACCGCGTTGTCGAGGTGAACGATACGCAGAGCGTACAGCAGGGCGTCGATTGGTGGTTGCAGCTTACCGGTGCGGGCGGCGAGGGAATGGTCGTCAAGCCCGACATCTATACGGCAAGAAAGGACAACGAGCTGTTGCAACCGGCGGTCAAGTGCAGAGGGCGGGAGTATCTGCGTATTATCTACAGCCCGGAGTATACGCAGCCGGAGCACATGCAGCGCCTGAAAAAGCGGAGCCTGCATCGGAAACGGCAGTTGGCGCTGCGGGAGTTCGCTTTGGGCGTGGAGTCCCTGGAGCGTTTTGTGAGCAAGGAGCCGCTGCACAGAGTCCACCAATGCGCATTCGGCGTGTTAGCCTTTGAAAGCGAGCCGGTCGACCCAAGACTTTAGGGCTTGCGAAAAGAAATGCGGAATGTTATACTTGGGATAAGCAATATTAGAAACCGCAGACGGATTGTAGGGCACATTGACTCGGCGTGCCGTCCGCGAAGCGGCAGACATGGAAAATAAGTAGATTTGTACATCGTTGGTAGTTCCTGTACCGGCGCGCCGAGTCGGTGCGCCCTACGGATGCTATAGCGTTGAAAAGGGGAGTGCTCAGATGAAGATCGCCACCTATTATCTGAATGATCCGAATGCGCCGAAGCCCAACAGTCCGACACACATCGGCACGAATGTCTATCTCGAATGGAACGGAAAGCTGCTGCTCGAACGGCGCTGGGACTGCGGCGCGTGGGGATTGATCGGCGGACGGCTCAAAAACGGCGAACGCTATACGCAGGGGATTGCGCGGGAGGTGCGCGAGGAGACTGGGATCTTCCTGCCCGAGAGTGCATTTACGCAGGTGCGTGTCTGCGATGACGACCGCATCGCCGCCTATCGTGACGGAACGGTTTGGCGCATGATTATCGTCCTCTTTCAAGCGGTGCTGCATGACGAGCCGCAGCTTGTCAAAAGCCGCGAATCCGGCGAACTGCGTTTTTTCTCTCCGCAGGAATTGAAAGTGCTTGAGATCGCACCGACACACAGCGACCTCATTGAACAATGGAAGCCCTCACTCGGATAGTCGAGTGAGGGCTTCTCATACTGAAAACCGATTAAAATATTCATTTCAATCGGTTTTCAACGCCGTTCCGGCGTTGCATTTTCGCGATGATAAGGTAAGCATCGCGAAAATACATCTCGTACCAATCACGGTATCGCAATTAAAATGTGCGTTGCACATTTTAATTGGTGATTGGTATCAGACTGCCAAAATAACTACAGTTTTGTCATTGCGAGACCCCGAAGGGGTCGTGGCAATCTCG